>JAJYUG010000061.1 GCA_021792655.1 Thermoplasmata archaeon
TTCCTGTGTATGGTCATTTCACGGCTCTCTCCTATGGAGACCACTTCTACTTTCTTTCCCGTTCCTTCCTCTATGTAGCGCAGGTAATCATACATTTCATCCGGCAGGGATTCATAGCCTTCTTTAACACAACCCAATGCATCATTTCCGTTCAGGGCTTTCCACGGTTTCAAATCCACGTATACGGGCTCTATGGACTTCAGATCCATTGATCCGTCAAATTCATCAACGGTCCTGCCATTTATTCTGTAAGATTCGCATATCTTCAACTTATCTATGCCTCCAAGTGTATCCAGCCTGGTGATTGCGAGGGTATCTACGTCATTAAGCTTTATGGAGTACCTGAGGAGTGGGAAGTCCAGCCATCCAATTCTTCTCGGCCTACCTGTAGTGGTTCCAAATTCCTGCCCTTTCTCTCTAAGGTAATCAGACTCACCTCCTGAAATCTCCGTTGGAAAAGGTCCTGAACCTACCTTTGATGTGAAAGCCTTAACAACCCCTATTATCCTGTCGACTTTCCTTACAGGGAATCCAGTTCCTGACCATACGGCTCCGGCAATGGTATTTGACGAGGTGACATATGGATAGATGCCGAAATCAACATCAAGTAGAGTGCCATTTGCGCCTTCGAAAAGAATGCTTTTCCCATGATCCAGATGCTGTTGAAGCGCAATATGTACATCGGACATATATTTCTCAAGGCTTTTTCCAGCATCGTATAGCTGATCGGCAACCTTTTCCCTCTCAGCCGCACCGGAAAAAGGAGAATCTTCAAGAAGAGACTGCTTCATTGAATAGATAATCTCTATTTTCTGTCTAAGCAACTCCCTTGAAAGCAGATCCATTACCCTGATGCCTGTTCTTGCATACTTATCCTCATACGTAGGCCCTATCCCCTTGGCTGTTGTGCCGATGTTCCCGGAGGATCTCCTTAATTCCTCTGCCTTGTCGAGATACCTGTGTATTTCAGATACAACGTGCGCCTTCTTGCTCAAAAGTATCCTGAGTTGAGGTCTAGATTTCCTGAGCGTCGCGATCTCATCCACCAGGCTGATCGGATCTATGACCATACCATTTCCGAGCACAACCTCTCCTGCCCTAAGGCTCCCGGATGGAAGCAGGTGAAATTTGAACTTGCCAAGTTCACTCACCACAGTATGCCCTGCATTATTCCCTCCGTTGAACCTCACTACAGAGTCGTATTTATCGCTGAGGTAATCGGTAATTTTCCCCTTTCCCTCGTCTCCAAACTGAAGTCCCAGTACGATTGTTATCATAGGCACATGCATCTCCGTTTGTATGTGAAAACCGCTTCATCCGAAGCTGAAATTAAGTTGAACAAATTCACCTCCAGTCAATCTTCTTGACGGATAAAAATAATTTGATATCAACCGGTTCTGAATTCATTTTGATTGTTTATAATCTGGCTTAAATTTCAGGCAAAAGTATAATTTCCAATCAGTGATTATCAAAGGATCAATTTGACATCTATCGAAATAAGAAATAATTCTGAACTTTTCGTCCCGGATAACCCAAGCATTGGTTACATTGAGGGAGATGGTATCGGCCCGGATATTTCAAGAACGGCCATTTCAGTAATAAACGCAGCTGTAGAAGTCGCTTACGGTGGATCTAAGCACATTGAGTGGAAAAAAATTCTGGCTGGCGAAGAAGCCTATAAGGGCACGGGACAACACCTTCCACAGGATTCACTTGAGGAGATAAGGAAGTCCATTATAGTTCTCAAGGGTCCGCTTACCACCCCGATCGGCGAGGGGTTCAGGAGCCTCAACGTCACTCTAAGGCAATTGTTTGATCTCTATGCCAACATAAGACCTGTTAGGTATTTTCCCGGCGTCCCTTCTCCTGTTAAGAACCCGGAAAAAATGAACATGGTAGTCTTCAGAGAAAACACCGAAGACCTGTACGCCGGCATAGAATGGAAGTACAACTCAGAGGAGGCAGCAAAATTCAGGAAATTCCTTGCAGATACCTATTCAGTCAACCTGACAGATGATACTGGAGTCGGTGTGAAACCCATAAGCAGGTTCAGGTCTAACAGGCTGGTCAGAATGGCCATTAAATATGCCATAAGCAACAAAAGGAGAAGTGTTACCCTCGTCCATAAGGGAAACATAATGAAGTATACTGAGGGGGCTTTCAAGGAATGGGGTTACGAAGTGGCCGCAGCGGAATTCAAGGACAAGACCGTCACTGAAGAGGAATACCTGAAAGCCCCGGAAAAATATTCCGACAGGATCGTGATAAAGGACAGGATCACGGACAATATGTTCCAGCAGGTTCTTACACGAACAGAAGATTATGATGTTATAGCCACTACCAACCTTAATGGAGATTATCTGTCAGATGCACTGGCCGCACAGGTTGGTGGTCTTGGAATAGCTCCCGGGGCAAACATTGGCGATGTGTACGCTATCTTTGAAGCAGTTCACGGAACAGCTCCGAAATATGCCAGCATGGACATCGCGAATCCAACGTCGATAATGCTCTCCGGAGCCATGATGCTAAAGCACATCGGATGGGATGCACCCTCCGAAATACTGGACAATGCAATTACCATGGCATACAAGGACCAGAAAGTGACACAGGATCTGGCAAGAGTCTTGAACATAAAACCCCTTAAATGCTCAGAATTCGGAAATGAAGTTATAAAACGCATGAAACCAATCAGGCAATGATTGCTATGCTCCGGCTACATATGCTGGAGATAACAATTTTCAACGCAATTCGGCTAAATGATCAATCTATTTCTTGCCTTCAAAACACCGAAGTTTGATACTGGCTGGTTGGATATTCCAACGTACATTGATAACAATTCATTTCTCGTTGGCATAGCGTTGACATACACAGAGGCATAATTCAGTCTTGAAACGGTGCTCTTCATGGTCTCTGTACGATCAATATATAGAGAACAACTGGATCCAGCGAGGCGATTGTTGGCCATGTTGATTGCTTCCTCAATGGAATCCGCCTTAGTCAATAAAGTCAATGGGGCAGCGATATTCGGATCTTGGAATTCTACCATTTTTCGTGGTATAACCAACGTTGGTTCCATAATGTTACCGTTTACTTTGCCAGCTAAGGCTATATCTCCAAGATCATTTTTTATCATGCCTGAAAAGACAGAAGCAGCAAGGAGTTCCTTACTGTCAGACACAGGACCCATGGAGTTCATGGGATCCATTGGATCCCCAACCCGGATTTTACCGCAAATCTCAAGCATCCTGTTCCTGACATAGTCCATGATATTACTCTTTACTATCACTTTCCAGGCTCTGTTGTAGTAACAGCTTCCAGCATAGAATGAGGAGGCTGCAACATCATCTATTATGCTATCAACATTTTCCTCATCCCATATTATAACAGGATAATTCTCATAATATCTGGAAAGATAACTACAGATTCCAACCTTCCTCATAATATCGCTGAAATCAGAGGGTTTTCCTGAAAAACCAAGTTTGTTGAAACGAACAGAGTTCAGAACCTTGCTAAAGCCGGCTTTATCAACATTTACAATATTGATCATATTGTCGGGGAATATTCCGGCCGACTTTTCCAGGATCACTGCAGCAGAGAGCGGAGCTATGGCGCTTGGCACAAAAACCAGTGTCATTCCCGTAAAAAGGCTGATTCCAGACGCGGTTATAAAATCAAGAGCGGGGTTCGCATATCCAGCCTTGAAGATAATTGAACCCGCTACGGCTGGATTTCTTGGAAGCGTTCCGGTATTTGAAAGGTTATCCTCGTCCGCCTGAGTAGTGATAGCTGATCCCATCATCTTCAATGCGTTAATGGAGTCAGACACCTCATTTCTTGAATATTCTATCGGTTTCCCGGTCTCGGATGTTACAAGAACAGCCAACTCATCAGAGAAACTCTCAACGGACGAGGAAAATTTCTCAATAATCTTTCCACGTTCTGATGCATCTAGGTTGTAATATGAGTTCGCTGCCAGATGTGCTTTCTGCTCCAGCGATGCTATGGCTGACATTGAAGTTTTTTGTATTTCCCCATTTTTCTTTAAAGAGAATTTATCAAAAACGTCCATGATCCTTAGTCCAGGCTCGGATAAAAATAATGATGATCACGATCAGTCGCAAGAAATCTCCAGTCCTTCAGGATGGAGAGGAATTGCGGCACCCTTTTATACATTGGATTTTAATGGCCATCTTGTGATCAAGACTCTCCAGATAAAGCTGCTTCCAGATGATGATCAGAAACAAGCGATTATCGATACCTTCACCAAGTTCAACGAAGCATGCAACTTTGTCTCCAGGACAGCGTTTGAAAAGAAGCTGTACAACAAGGTTTTCCTCCAGAGAATCGTCTACAGGTATATCCACAATTCGTGGTCTTTCCACCAGCTCATGTCATTCATAGAATACAAGGCAAGGGAAGCGGGCATTCCCGTCATCCTTGTAAATCCGCACAACACAAGCAGGGAATGCCCCGATTGCCATAGCATCGACAAAAGGAACAGACCAGAACGATCCCAGTTTAGATGCATTTCCTGTGGTATTGAGGGAGAGGCAGATTTTGTCGCATCCCTCAACATCAGGAACAGGGCTGCTGTCAGCCAGCCTATTGTTGCGGGTGCTATTTTTGATCAGACGATCCACCCAGCTGCAAGCCAACGTGCTTCAGCCGTTGGTAGTTGACACATCACTATCGCAAAGGGCTATAGTGGATCATACTTCAGGTTGATTGGTTATCGGTAAAGTATTTCAGACAGTTTTTTCCGATACTCTTCCTCGCTTATCTCCCCCTTTGCATATCTTTGCTTAAGTATTTCGACAGCCTCAGAATAGCCGTTAATCCGTTGATCGACATGACCGAAGAATCCCAAAACAAAATACAGGATCAGGAATATCACAAGAATTGACATCGCTGCCATTATGGGCATGAATACGAACATACCGTAGGCAGGGAAGTTACCCATGAATCCGTATCCTCCAGTATAAGGTGTCCTTCCAAAGAAGAAAATCGAAACAATGCTCAGGGCTGCCATTACTGCTATGAATGCAATAACTATCCAAAGAATTCTATTTAAGTTCATTCTCATAATTATATAAATGCTGAAAAAGCATTTAATCATTTATTGAAATGTATTTCAGAAGAGACGAAATATCAAATTATGCGATAAACGTTTCACTACATAGAATCTTAAATGTACTTACCTAGGGACGAGCTTGATCGTTCTTCAGGACAACAGCGTTTGTCATTCCATGCCTGGTTCTCTCAATCACGCCTTTTTCTTCAAGTGAAGTCAGAACACGGGTCACAGTGGCAGGCGAGAGACCAGAATCCAGGACTAGTGCGTTTTGGAGCATTTTACCGCCGTTTCGTGATACGATTCCGACTACAAGCTCTTCACTCCTGCTCAGTGCAAGTTCAGGTTTTGTAACAATTGAAGAGGAGGCGGGTGTCCTGTAATTTGCAGCACTGATCTCAGCAAGCAGTCTCACGACATTCCTGTAACTGTTTATCATTCTCATTGCCGAGTAGGTCATTATTAGGATGTCCGCCGAAATGACAATAATGTAGAATGTCTCCTCAATGAGTCCAATCTTTAGTCCCAGACCGATACTTGAAATAACTATTGAAGATGATATAGTGATAGATACGACAGCAAATATAAAAAAAACAGCAAAAAGTAACATGGCCGAGCCATTATCTGGTTGCCTATTCCCTCCTTTCTTCATCTGTTGATAAATGTCATGACTATCAAGCTCATTAGATTTGGCGTTATGTGATTCCAGTCGCTATCATTGCATTTTTAGGACAAAATATACAGAAGGAAGAAATGAAAATGCTCCTTAAACATAAATTGCGTACGGGAAACTTAATTAGGGTTCACGTTTTAATAATTCATGCTCGTCAATGAAGTCGACAGATTGCTTGATAGGCAGTGTTCACTATCATTTACAAATGATTATCAAATATTTGAGATTTCAAAAAAGTTTGGAATCCGCGCTCCTTCAATTGTGTTGTTTGATCATGATAAAATAGAGGTTTTATTCTATATTCAAAGAGGAGCGGAAAAATACAGGGAGGTGAAAATTTTCCTTGATTCCCTGGATGCAAAGGATGTTTATGGAAACTGGGTGGTCTCGAGTAAAACTGACAAATATGATGAACTTTCCCTAATCCAGGAATTATCTCGGATTCCATCATTCTCCATAGACGGTATCTATCTGGATCAGGGGGACCTGCACCTGCACTTCAG
>JAJYUG010000062.1 GCA_021792655.1 Thermoplasmata archaeon
GAGATACGGCATTAACAGTGGATGGTTCAGCCAGGCAACTGGCGCTGAAATGATTGCCCGCGAATGGGGCGTTACCAGGGAGGAGATGGACAGGCTTGGAGAAAGGAGCCATAAGCTTGCATTCAGGGCCAGACCAAGGACAACAAAGGAAATTGTGCCGGTCAAAGTGACAGGGGATGACGGTAAGGAAGCAACCGTTAGCGAGGACGAAGGCGTAAGGGAGGCGGTAGATTTTGAAAAAATGGCCAGTTTGCCTCCGGCCTTTGAGGGACTGAAAATGATCACGGCAGGGAACTCAAGCCAGATATCTGACGGTGCCAGCCTTGCTCTCCTGGCATCCGGGGCATCGGTAGAAGAATTTGGCCTAAAGCCAAGGGCGCGTATTGTAACTACAGCCGCTGTGGGCGTTGACCCTATTAAGATGCTTACAGGCCCGATACCGGTTACCAAAAAACTTCTCGAAAAAGCAAAAATGAAATTGGACGATATAGACCTTTTCGAAGTAAACGAGGCTTTTGCTTCTGTGGTGCTAGCCTGGCAGAAGGAATTTCAGGTCCCAATGCAGAAACTAAACATTCACGGTGGTGCAATTGCCATTGGCCATCCGCTGGGAGCCACTGGTACGAGGATTCTGGCAACAATGATCAACGCACTTGAGCACGAGAAACTCAGTACTGGCCTAATAGCTATCTGTGAAGGTGGCGGGATGGCTAACGGAATGATAGTGGAAAGGTTATGACCTTTCTACGCATTTCAATTTATGGAAATAAGGGATAGGACATTCGTCATTACCGGCGGTGCTTCAGGGCTAGGGGCTGCAGTTGCACGCCTTCTGTACTCTAAAGGTGCAGGCATAATAATAGCTGATCTTGACCAGGACAATGGAATCGCCGTGGCGAAGGAATTAAATGGAATATTTATCAAAACTGACGTAACAAGCGAGGAAAGCGTAAAGAATCTTTTCTCTGAGGCGACCAGGGCAGGCAGGACAGTGCATGGGTTGATCAACTGTGCAGGGATCGCAATAGCAGAAAAAGTTATCGGAAAGAATGGAGTCCATTCATTGCAGAGCTTCTCAAAAGTTATCGGGATAAACCTCATAGGGACATTCAATGCCATCCGTATATTCTCCCAATACGCCGTAATGAATAAACCCAATTCTGACGGAGAACGTGGTGTGATAGTCAACACGTCATCAATCGCAGCTTTCGAGGGTCAGATAGGTCAGGCTGCATATTCTGCCTCCAAGGGGGGGATAGTTGGCATGACACTTCCAATTGCACGTGATCTGGCGGGTTACGGAATAAGGGTTGTGACAATCGCGCCAGGCATATTTGACACTCCTCTCCTCGGAAAACTCCCTCCTGAAGTAAGGGAAACGCTGGGAAAGCAGGTGCCTTTCCCCTCAAGGCTCGGGAAGCCTGAGGAATTTGCCGCCCTTGCCGTACACATAATAGAGAATGCCATGATAAACGGTGAAACCATACGACTTGACGGAGCCATAAGGATGCCTCCACGCTGACTGAAATATTATTAAGGCTGCAGCCTTTCCTCGATCACAGGGTCTGTGGGGTAGCCTGGTATCCTTCCAGCTTCGGGAGTTGGAAACTCCGGTCCAAATCCGGACAGACCCATTCTATATACGGTTTAGTTTTTTGGAATAATACGTAAAATACTAAATCCACAACCATAAAAATGTTACATGCATATAAGGTATTTCTGCTTTCAGGCCGCACTTCCAAATGGAGGCTCCCCCACTTCTAAATTGGAGATATTTCGGGTGAAGGCGTGTAATTTGGGATGTCTTTCGCTTTTGAGAAATGCACCTAAAATCCGGGAAGCGTTTTAGTTTGAAAGCTTCCATACATAATAGCCCCATTTCCTGCCATAGCGCTCAATGTACCGTGACCTGACGAGAGTCTTGCTACAATTCAGGCTGTCCATGAGGCTACGGAAATAATTCATGTTCCCTGAGTCTCCGTAGATTATTAGTATTCTGCCGTCTGGTTTCAGGTAATCTAGTACAATTTTAAAGAATGACGTCATGCTCCTGAAATTCTCATCGGCAACTGCTGCTTCCCTGATATCCCTTGGTGTGAACCACCTGAATGGCGGATCGAAAATTATGAGATCAAATTTTCCGTCCACATTGCTGAAAAGGTCACTTTCCCTGAATTCTATCCTTGACGCCACGCCATTGCGTACAGCATTCTTTCGCCCTGTTTCAATGCAATATGGATTTAAGTCCACTGCGAGAACATGCCCGGATTTAGAGGCTGCAAGAATGGCATTTATTCCACTGCCGGTGCCCATGTCCAGAACACGATCGCTTTCCCTGATCTCTTCCAGGATAGTTTTTCCCAGAAGCTTTGACATCCATGCTGGGGGGATCACTTCCTTGGGGATGACAAGTTTCCTTCCCAGGTACTGCCTGTGAACAGTCTTCTGATCTTCCATTTTTCTGTATACTGAATCATGCCACTGCTTTCTTATCCTGACTTCATCTTCGGACATCTGTGGTGTGTAACCCATTTCTTCCACTTTCCATGCCGATGGTACTATAAGAACTTTCCCAAGGCCATATTACAGAAGTAACAGACTGGAAGTGGGCAGTCATTTCATTTCAAGCATCTCGCCTTCAAGGTTCTAGATCTTGGCCTTTATCCTCTCGGTCACCTCTTCAAGCTCATTTTCCCTGAGGGCGCGGCGTCTCCAGTCCAGTCTTCTATCGCAGAATTTCTGAATACTACTACAGATAAATTCGATCTTATTTTAGCGGATCCGCATTACACTTACGATATCGAAGCAATCGTAAAGAGGACAGGATTTCGTATTATTATAAGCAGATGACCACTCCGGAATTCTATAATCTTCCTGTTCAGAATATCACTGAGAAAAAAGCAATCCTGTTTCCGTGATCGCCATCCTCTAAGGTTGAGGATGCGATGAAAATTATACGAAGATGGGATTTTGAGAATAAGAATCATGTTATTTGGAACAAAAGGTACGTAGATTTAGGCCACAATGTAAGGCAACAGCATGAAATCCTGCTCTTTGCGAAAAAAAAGGAAACTATCCTACTCCTAAATTCAAGCCATAATGAAATATGGAGGAGAAGAGAACAGATCACAGCAGGAATCCAGAAAAATCCTACGAAATCATAGAGGGAATGTATCCGGAAGCAAAGAAGATTGAGATTTTTGCCAGATTTGTATATCCTGATTGGACAGGAATAGGATTGGAAGCACAACCTAAAACGTATACAAAATTTGAGAAAAAAATGTATACAATTTGGCATGTGTCTCTCCTGTTACACCTCAGGACGCCATTCGACCTTAACGATTTTCTTGAGTTTCAGAAGGTCAGCTCGGAAGTCATCCACTATCGGCTCCCTTTCCTTCGGATCCGGAAGGATATGTGAAGGAGGGAGCGATTCATAAGGGAGAAAATTCAAACGGGTTCCTATGCCTATATTCCAGAAGTCCTCGTCGATATACTTCAGGAATAATGGAGTTCCGGACATAACGAATATTCCAACATATACATTCGATGCTCTGTCATCCCCTCTATAGACGGAACCTGAATTTGGAAGCCTTTCATCATCCTGATAAGTCCATAAACTGATCCTGTAGTGGCTTTACGGCCTCAGCGTCCTCTAATATCCTCCCAGGAGCTGTGTTCATCTTTCTGCAGTAGAATCCCATTCCCCTGAGATATACTCCTGTTGTAAGTGGGGATTTTCTTTCAGATTTTCATACCATCTCTTTATGTCAGTATTTTTCAATAGATTAAAGTGCGTTATCCTATTCCCATTCTCATCTTTCCATGTAGTTCCTGCCGAGCATGGTCAATATAGTAGTATATAATGCAACTGTTTTATCATAACTATTAGTTAATACGGACTGGACTCATTCTATAGATTGCTTAGTTTTGTAAAAATACTCCGGGCGTTATTTCTTCAACAAGATAAATAGTGTACATGTTTTGAGGTTTCTGAGCCCCTCGTCCCAAGGTTACCATTACAGCAGTTTTACATATTTATCTACAAAATTATTTATGCTGAATAGTTTTAAGTTCGAAGATGGTAAAAAGGGAACTCTTAGTAGCCATTTTGATTGCAGCCATCATGGTTGTGGCTTCTGTAGGTTTTTTCGAAGTCGGCTTTGATATGGGAAAAACACAGGGAAACGATAATGGATTTCTTAAAGGCTCACAAAGCATTATACTTCAAACCGATGATATGATTGAGTTGCAGCCAAACCAGTCTTTTTATGCTGAATCAGTGCCATTTGGGCCTGGTAGCGTTACTGTGTATTTTTCCTTTGTTTTAATAACTGAAGTTCCACACAACGCAACAGCAGAAATGGGTATTTTAACAAATTATACTCTACCGGTTTTCGTACCCGGGCCAATGGTATTCAACACCGGTTATTGTTCCTATGCTTCAGGACATATTTCCATAAATCTTACCAATATTAATTATACTCCTCTCGAAGTAATCTTCAAAGCGAATTCCAATGACACTTCAATGGTCATTCTAGAAATTACCTCTCCTTTAATAGCAATAGTTCAGTGAAAGTATTTCTGGAAATTCCTCAATTATCGGAGACTGAAGGATGATATGAGAATGGCAAAGGCCCAATAACAAGCATATAATTTCTGTTTGAACTATAGCTGTTTAATGACTGCCAGTTAAGTGATCATCTTATGATGAAAAGCCCCTTTTGAACAGGTTAATGCTTAATCCATACCAGCGTTTACCTGGCGCCTGTATAATGAAGAATCAATTCACCTCGCACCATTTTCTTTACACTGATCAGCCTCAGCGTCTCCTGATCTTTCATAGTACCCCAATAATGGGGGCCCTTTCCGTAAATCACCGGCATCACTAGGATTTTGTAACCATCAGCCAGCCTTCTCCGGATAAAATCATGGGCCAGCGAAGGCTCGCCCTCCATTATTATGTCCTTTCCAGGCTCCTTTTTTAGTCGATCTACCAAATCTCTGATATCGTCTTTCTCAATTTTGCTATTTCCCCATGTTGCTTTCGGTAAAGTGTTGCTCAGTACTATCAGCTTGCATCTCTCGAGAAACATGGATTAATCACAAACATATTCCTTGTCAGTTCTCTTCCGGTCAGGCAGTGCATGGACCTGTGCACGTCCTTCATAAGACCGCCTGCCAAAAATTATCGTATCAACTGAGTCATATCTGCTTATCCACATTTCCTTCCAGAAATCATCATGCTCATCCTCCTCTATGTCAGATCCTGGAAATTTTGCAAAAATGCCGAATCCATCAAGAGTCATATACATGTTGACCGTGATTTTTCTTGCCATCTAAATTAAAACCCTTAGCGGTCTTTAAATTAATCCTATCATTGTATAATACTGACAACCGGTCTTTCAATATAGTAAAGTTGTACTTGCATCGGGGGTGTTTATCAGGATAAAATAAAGACTGACTCGGCAACAGATCGTGCTTTATGACTCTCATCTGACTATCAGTACCAGGCTTCGTCCTTCAGATTGGGACAAGCCACAAAAAGTGAGGGCCGCCCTACTTAGATTATTTTAGATAAAGGGACTGCGGTATTTTATCAAAGGACTTCTCTTCGATTCGAGATCTTTCAATTATATTGAGTTGGAAAGCAATATACCCTGAAAGATGATATGCCAGCAGTGATCCATGGTTTACCTCAGACTGCTAAAATATCCCGGGGCCAAGTTTGTTGTTATTCCAGATATTAGGAAGGTGTTTAATGCTTCTCACTGCAACTTGTTTATAGACGTTTTCGGTGGGTCCGGGTCAGTATCGCTTAACATCAATTACCCCGTCATTGTCTATAACGACATAGACCCCCAGTTCACTAATCTGTTCAATTCAATAAAGTACAAACCTGAAATCTTATATGAAATGCTGAAGGAAGAGGTTACCAGTGAAGATGAAGATCCCAAATTCGGGACTGCACCACCTTATGATAACAATACACATACTCGTGGAAGAGGCGAAGCTGGGAAAACCAACAAAGCCGGTACAGGTTCCGGTCAGCCGCGGGGTCTTTCTGGATCAGTTTCAGGCAGTATCACCATCGATCCACTAATGGCAAGGGACACAATGGTAAGGTTCAGTCGCAGCTTTGGAGGGCTGGGTGACACCTACGGAACGCGAAGAGAAAAGTCTTCAAATCTGTACCTGAAGAAGACGCTTTACAGTTTTGGGAAAATTCACGAT
>JAJYUG010000009.1 GCA_021792655.1 Thermoplasmata archaeon
AATAAAATAGAATCCCAAATTGATGAAATTGTGTACGAAATATACGGCCTATCAAAACAAGATATAAAGATAACTGAAGAATAAGTCTAACTTAAGGAATCCAACAATTTCGATGAGGTATCCATATTAGGCATAGATGACGATTCATACCTTGAGTATCATAACCTCATGGAATTCTATGACTGGATTCTATCATTAAAGCCTAAGGACGTTAAGGATAATGGCATATCGAAGCAAGCCCTAAGCTATGCGAAGAATCAGATTAAGAAGGGAATTGGACTGAAAAGAAAAACAAAACTGATTAAAAGTCTAATACCGATTTATAAATCTAAAGACGGAATCTGTAATTAATATCCTAATAAACAAATATTGCTTTATATAGGGTCAAAATAAAAACGTCTTATCTATATCCCCATATACAGAATGGGCCCGACCGGATTCGAACCGGTGACCTCCTCCGTGTCAGGGAGACATCATACCGCTAGACTACGAGCCCTCTATGCTCTGTATTTTTGGCTCTTATATATTTCTTTTCGCGAACAAGGATGTAAATGATAAATACGCGAATATCCTACACACCTGTCGTATATGCCGCTAGCCAGAATCGTTCGATCTGTCATCCATCCTGATGATTACATTAACCGGATTCCAGTTCCTGAAACTGGCGGTCTCGTCACATTTTCCGGTATAGTCCGCAAGACGGAGGATGGCCGTGAACTGAAGTCCCTGTACTATGAAGCCCATGAATCGATGGCACTTAAAAAAATTACAGAGACCGTTGAGGACGCAATCAAAAGATTCGGATTGCTCGATGCGATTGCAGTTCACAGGATAGGCGAGGTTGAGGTTGGAGAAACCTCGGTTTTCACTGCCGCTGCGTCGATTCACAGGAAAGACGCTTTCAGAGGCTGCGAATTCATCATAGACAGAATAAAACTTGATTGCCCCATCTGGAAAAAAGACATATTCAAAGACGGCGAACGATGGAGGTCAGAGAATCTTGAATGAATTGATGAACAGAAGATCAACATTCCGCCTGGCATACATTTCAACCTTGCTTGACGGCTACAACCTTACGGTTTCTGCGCCCCTCATAGTGCTGCTGTCAAGGTTCATGAACCTGACACTGATCGACACTGCCCTGCTGGCCTCATCGGCACTCATAGGTAATGCAATTGGAGGATTCCTCCTTGGCAGGCTTTCAGACCTATTCGGCAGAAAGACCCTCCTGATTGTGGATCTCCTGCTTTATGCTGCGATGGGTATGTTCTCCTCGCTTTCTGTTACGGTAATTGAAATAATAATATTCAGGGTGTTCCTGGGCATAGGGATTGGAGGAGATTATCCAAACAGCTCTTCCCTTCTTACAGAAACACAGGGAAATTCTGGCCGCGGCAGGTCTGTTGGATTTCTTGGAACTTCCTGGAGCATCGGATTCGGTCTCGCCCTGTTATCCGGATTGCTGCTATATCCCCTTGGACCTGACGCTTGGAGGGTACTTCTCTTCCTTCCGGTTATACCCTCAATTACTGTCGTGATTCTCAGGAGCCACCTGAATGAGTCCAGCGCCTGGAAGAGCACAAGAGATCGGGCCAGGAAGGAAAACGTGCGCAGGATCTTTTCCAGGGAGCTGAGAACCTTCACTATCTATGCCGCAACGTTCTGGTTCCTGTTCGATGCGATCCAGTACGGTATATCTGAATACGCGCCGACGGTGATGAAGCTAATAGGGGTACATGGAAATACCACCGGAATAATCGCATCGCTTGTCCTTGCCACGGTTGAGGTCATTGGTACCCTTATAGGAATATCACTTGTTGACAGAGAGGGGAGACGCAATGTCCAGATCATAGGTTTCCTGGGCATATCCATAAGCATGCTCATTGCCGCGTTTGTCACGCAGGAATACGTCCTTATAGCAGTCCTTTTCGCGCTCGGAGCTTTCGTTGGTTTTGCACCCGGTATTCTGGAATTCATTTACCCTCCAGAGATGTTCCCCACAGAACTCAGAGGTACAGGTGCTGGTTTTGCGAACAGCATGAGCAGGGTAGGAGCCGTGGTTGGAGTATTGGTTCAGCCTTTTATACTTGACCTGAACAATGGACTGACGTACCTTTTCCTTATGTACTTCGGAATGGCCTTTGCGGTACTTATGATCACCATAGCCATCGCACCGGAAACAACTTCAAAGGCTGTTATAAGGGAAACTGCTGAGGTTCAGTGACAGAAAGTTTTGATATGAAGATTGCATGGCTATATTGATGCTAGTCGACGATTTCGGCAGACCCGTTAAAAGCATGAGAATTCAGGTGAACACGACCTGCAATTTCCACTGTTTTTTCTGCCACATGGAAGGCACGGAGGTAAATTCCTCTGAAATGACCGCTGCAGAGATAGAACGGGTTGTGCAGGTCGCCGCGAAATGGGGTGTGAACAAGATTAAGTTCACCGGTGGAGAACCACTGATGCGAAGGGACATAGTGGAGATAGTCGCACGGGTGAGAAAGCACATTTCCGGGGACATATCACTCACTACCAATGGTGTTCTGCTCGTAAAAAAGGTAGAAGAACTCAAAAAAGCCGGACTGAACAGGGTGAACATATCCATGCACTCCATAGACCGCAATGGATTCCAGTTCATAACAGGTGTCGACGCACTTGATCAGGTTAAGGAAGGGATTAGGGCGGCCAAGGATGCTGGACTTGGCCCTATAAAGATAAATTTCGTTGTTCTTAAGGACGTTAATGTTCATCTTGTGGACCGGATGATCGACTTTGCAGCGGAAAATGATGCGATATTGCAGCTGATTGAATACGAGACCACCAAGGAGGCTGAGAATTCCGAGGATTACCAGAGATATCATTACAGCCTCGATCCAATAGAGGAGAGAATAGCCGCTCAGGCCCTGGGTGAAGAGAGAAATGAACTGCATAACAGAGAAAGGTATACCATAAGAAACAAAGGTAAGCCTGTCTCCATAGAATTCGTAAAGCCCATGCACAATACGGATTTCTGCAACAACTGCACGCGGATCAGGCTGACATCCACTGGCCAGCTGAAACCATGCCTCATGCGCAGTGACAACCTGACAGATATCCTGCACGAGATAAGAAAAGAAAACAGGGAAAGCAACCTTGATTTTATATTCAGGACCGCAGTCAAGAAGCGCGAACCTTACTGGAGGGAAACGGATGTTATTGAAAGTGAAATATTTCGCAAGATTTAGGGAACTTGCAGGAAAATCAGAGGAGGCACTTGAGATGCACGAAAGCGCCATGGTACTTGACCTCAAGCGGTTGATCCTGCATGATCATCCACTTCTGTCCAGCTATGAGTCAAGCATGATAGTAGCCAGGAATGAGAATTTTGCAAGAGACGATGATTACCTGCAGGCAGGAGATGAAATTGACTTCTTCCCCCCTGTCAGTGGTGGATAATGTGACATGGCAAAGAGAGGGGAAGAGGCATCGTACATATCATACGACGAGGCTGTAAGAATTATTCTTTCCCAGCGCTGGACCCAAATAGATTCTGAGGAAGTTGCTGTCTCTGATGCCATAGGGAAGATATCCGTAACCGACGTTTATTGCGGAAAGAACGTTCCCGAATACAACCGCAGTGCCGTGGACGGTTATGCCACGAGATCTGAAATTACTGAAAATGCCTCAGAGAGCAAACCCGTGAAGATCTGGAGCCAATCCCGCGGAACAGGGGAACAAAAACCGGTGATTCCTGTGAGCACTGGTGACACCCTCCCGGAAAATACTGATAGTGTAATAATGTTTGAAGACACAGTTCAGGTTGGAAGTGACATATTTGCCCTCAGGTCGGTAAGACCCTGGGAGAACATATCATTAAAGGGGGAAGACCTCAGAAATGATTCAGTGATCATTAAGGCAGGGTCCAGGATTGATCCTGAGAACCTCGCTGCAGCATTTGCATGCAGAATAAGCAGGATACGCGTTTACAGGGATATCATACTAGCTGTCCTCTCAACCGGGGACGAGATTGTATCGGGCAAAGTACCAAACTATACCCAGCCGCTCATCCTTTCCTACTTCTCGATGCCATTCCTTCGGACAGTGGATGCTGGCGTAGTGGGTGATACTGAGGAGGATATAACGGACAGGATTATCAGAACCCTTGAAACCTGTAATGTTCTGGTGGTTACCGGAGGCAGCGGCCCTGGAAAGCATGATCTGGTCAGGGAAATTCTGGGGTCCATGGGTATCCCCCTGTTTCAGGGCATAAAGATTAAACCAGGTAGAACCGTGTCTGCATTCAATGTGGGAGGAAAGCTTGTCCTCTCTGTATCAGGACTGCCCGTTGCAGCCATTGTCTCTGTCGAGGCTTTACTATGGCCATTTCTTGAGATCATGATCGGCTACAGGAAAAGGAGGGTTTTTGTCATGGCTAAGGTAGAAGGAACAGTAAACGCAGACCCGGGCATAAGGAGCTATGTAAAGGTAAAGCTGAAATTCTCTGATCAGGGATATGTTTGCTCTCCCCTGAGAGTATCCGGATCCGGAATACTTTCCACCCTACTTGAATCATCAGGTACGTTGACAATAGAAGAGGGTACTGAAGGCATAAATAACGGAGAAACTGTTAAGGTTGAATTGAATGGAGTGAAATGAATGGGTAAAATTTTCAGGAATCTGGTTCCATTCTCTGAGGCAGGGGCACTTGCTATGAAGCATGCTGAGCCGGTAAGCGACATTGAAGTTGTACCAACTTCAGAAAGTACTGGGAGGATTTCAGCGGTAGACATATTTGCGGAAGTCCCTCTCCCCCCGTTCACAAGGTCTGAAGTTGATGGTTACGCAGTGATTTCAAAAGATATTGCGAATGCATCACCGGAGAACCCTGTCTATCTGTATTTAGCAGGAAAAGTAGAAATTGGTGATCCCGTGACAACGCACCCCGGATCCGGAAAATGCATGTATATCGCTACCGGAGCTGTCATCCCTATGTTCTGTGATTCGGTGGTCATGGTTGAGGACGCAGCACAGAGCGGCCAGAGGATTTCATTCATCCGAAGCGTATCTAAATGGGAAAACATTGCAAACGCCGGCGAAGACCTCAGGAAAGGCACCACCATCGTCAGGCACGGGTCTGCCATCGACCCACGAATGATTGGAGTCATGTGTGCAACAGGCGTTGAAAAGGTAAGGGTGTACAGGAAACTGAGGATCGGGATAGCTTCCTCAGGCAATGAACTCATCCAGCCAGGAGAACAAATTTCCGCCGGCAGGATTTATGAATCAAACAGCACGTATGTAGAGTCAGAACTGTCAGGCTTCCGGAACGTTTCCACCAGAAAATATGGCTTGATCCACGATGACATGGGCGAGACGGAACGTATCCTTAATAGAATGGTCGAAGAAAATGATGCGATTATCGTAAGTGGCGGAACATCAGCCGGAGAGGGTGATTTTGTATACAGGGCGATGGAATCCTGTAAGCCTGGGATAATATTCCATGGCGTCGCTGTCAAACCAGGAACGCCCACTGTCTTTGCATTGTCTGGTGGGAAGCCCATGTATGGCCTTCCCGGATTTCCCGTGTCGGCAATGATGATTTTCAGGACAATATTTATGCCAGCCATAGAGAGGATGTCTCGTGAAAAAATCCAGGATAGCGCCGTCGAAGCAACGCTGGGAATGAAAATCCTCATCAGGATAGGCTACACTAACCTCATCATCCTCAGGCTTGCAAGGCGAGAAAATTCCATAATGGCTTATCCCGTAAACGGAGCTTCAGGTTCCATTTCTCGACTGCTGGACGCAGAAGGATTTGCGGTAGTTGAGGGGAACAGAAAGTTTGCTGACGCGGGAGAGAAGGTATCTGCACACCTTCTAACCGATAGAATTCCGAATCGTGTTTTTCTTGGGATCCCTGATGAGATTGCAGAAAAATTTATCGGTAGCATGGAGTCGATGCCGGCAGTCGTAAGGATGGAGGAAGATTCAGTGCCAGACTTTATTCACGAGATAAAGCCTGACTTTGCGATCGTTTCCGGATCAGAAAGTATTGACCCCTCGAATTTTGGAAATTACTCAAGTGCAGCAACATATGACGTCCCCTTTGGTTTTCATTCCAAGGATGATGCTGGGAGTGTAAAATCCATTATCGAATCCATTTACGCTGAAAAAAACCGCTTAGTATCCATTTCTGAAAACGATTCAGTTACGTCCGCATTCAGGAACTTTCTTGCAGCTTCCGGATTTGATTCGAAACCATTTCGTGACATTATCAGTTACCTGCCAACACGTGAAGCGTGTCTGTCTTCAGTGACAAGTGGTGAGAACAACATCTTCCTTGGCAAATTCGGGAAGCCGGAAGATAATGGGCTTAGATTTACTCATATCGGAGAGGTACATCAGTCAATTCTGCTTTGCAACGAAACCGTGGACATGCAGACTTTAGAGAAGTCATTGCAGGTTGTAAAGGAGGCGATAGCTGGCCTTGCCCTTTCTTGAATTTGACCGTTATCTCGGCACTCTGGCACTTCCACAGATATCCCTTTCTGGCCAGAAGAAGATATCCGCAGGGATCGTCGCGATCGTGGGGCTGGGGGGCACTGGCGGGATCGCAGCAGAATTGTTTGCACGTGCAGGTGTAGCCAGCCTTGTGCTCATAGACGACGATACGGTCTCGCTAACAAATATCCAGAGGCAAATTGAATATGTTGAAGCGGACATAGGGAAAGGAAAGGCTGAAACACTGAAAAAAAGAATATCTGCAATAAATCACAACGTAAGTGTGGAAGCCATAAATGAAAGGATAACCGAGGAAAATGCTTCCATAATGGGAAAACCATCTATGATTTTTGACGGGACAGATAACTTCTCTGCGAGGAGCGCAATCAATAGATATGCCGTAAAAAAAGGCATACCGTGGATAATGACTGCGGCTAACGAGACATTCGGAACAATCAAAGCTGTTGTGCCGCATGAAACGTCATGCACGGCGTGCCTTGGGTATCCCGATTCTGGAAATGAAGGGATGGGATGTGCGCAGGCAGGCATCCTGCCATCAGCCCCGGCAGCCATTGGTACTTTGGCTTTTTCCCTGGGCCTAAAGATCCTCATGGGAGAAAAGGTGGATGGGGATATAGTCTATATTGACACCTGGAACTATTCCATAGAACGGATCAGGACGCAGATAAACCCAAAATGCAGGGTATGCGGTACACCATGAGAGCTGTAATATTTGTGAAGAGAAGCGTAAGATTTCCAGGCAAGCACAGTGTTCTGGTAAACGGATTGGGACTCACTGAGGGCATTGCAAAGAAGTTGTCAGAAACGGGGTTGTTTGATGAAACTATCATATTCTCCAAGGACGAGAATTTTAAATCGGCATATGGAAACATAGTAACTGATGACTCTGAAGGCACCATACTGGATTCTGTCATCAGGGCAGTCCAGGAGTTCGGCGATATTTTTGCTTTCGCCGGGGATATGCCTTTTATCTGTCTGCACATAGTCTCAGCAATGCTCCTTAAATTTGATGGAAAGTCATTGTGTCCACGGTCCAGCGACAAGGTTCTGCAAACTCTTCATTGCATATATGGGAAGCGTGACCTTATGGCTCTCAAAGAATATGCGGGAGAGGGAGGGAAATCCATGCATGGGTTTATTGAGAGAAACGGAGCCATTATAGACTACGGGTCAAATGACAATATTTGTTTTGAAAATATCAATTTCCCTTCTGATCTTGTTCGGTTAAATCTATGAGACCTTGTTTATGTTTGCAAGACCAAAAGAATTGGGATTATTAACGTTATTTGGGAACAAGGTATAGAAGGATCAATGACCTGAGAGTGTCAAGGGACACGGACGATGAGTTTCAGACGGCACTATTTGAAATACAAAACACTACAAGGTGTGGGAGAGACTTTCCAAGTCGCATGAAAGCGTCTGAGAAGTAGGTATATTTGATCGGAACAATAGGGGTATATATGTCAATAAAGCTCGGCAATAGAATTCCTGAGAATGTTGTTGAGGTTCTGAATTTAGAAAATCTCCAAAGGAAAGGTGTCGTAATTTTCATGATCAGCACTGATCCACAAAATTATCCCCACATAGCCCTTTTATCTCCATTTCAGGTAATAATTGATGATGGTCATACACTCTACTTTTCAGTATATACAAAAAGCTCAACTCATGATTATTTGGTGAAGAACAAGAAATTCACCATTATTATACAGGATGTGCCCGCACTTCTGTACATGAAATGCCAGATCATTCCAGCAGAAATTGATCAGGACCAACCTGATGATACACATCATTTCTTCAGGGCAGAGCCAATAGAAATATTACGTGACGTTTCTGAAAGAGCTCCACTCACTTCCGAGATGCTATTTGAAACGAAGGAGATAACCAGGGACTACATGCAGGAGTTTCTCGAGCTTTCACGATTTATTAAAAGGTTGAGGGATCAAAAATAATTATTCCTGATCCACACCCCACTCTCTCAAAAGGTCTGTTTTTACCCCAAGCATGTTTAGAACCCTGCCAACTGTCAGGTCAACAAGTTCGGTCATACTAGCCTCACCAAAATATAGCGGTGGGAGAGGAGGCATTATTATACCGCCTGCTTCGGTTACCTGAACCATATTTCTGAGGTGGATGAGGTTCAGCGGGGTCTCTCTTGTAAGCATGATAAGAGGTCTTCTTTCCTTCAATGTAACCATAGCTGCTCGTGTAACAAGGTTCTGTTCGTATCCGGTTGCAACCGCAGAGAGAGTTTTCATTGAACACGGAGCGATCACCATTCCATCAGTAACGAAGGAGCCACTAGCAATTGGAGCCTTGAAGTCGTATTCCTTGTGAACGTACGTTCCCAACTTCGCCAGTTCATCATATCCAAGACCCATTTCATGTTTTATGGTCTCCTCGGCGCCCTCAGAAATTACCACATGTGTCTCTATTCCCTGCATTTTACTGCACGCAAGCAGAAACCTGTATCCATATATTGCGCCAGTCGAACCGGTAATGCAAACTACTATTCTCTTAGACATGAAATCATCACTCGTTTCATAATGAAATGATTTTTATCACTATAGTCTTTACTAACTATTATGGGATTTCATTAGATAAATAATTGCGTAACAGACTCAAACATGATAGGATATAGCGCTTAGGGTCTCTAATTTAAGAACTTTTTATTGTCTTGTAGGATTCCATGCTATCTACTTCCTTGCCATCCATTTCTCATACATCTACATTGATGTTAAGTTATGTACCGTTTCTCACTATTCAAGCTCTCTCGATCTCTGCCTACTTTATCCTTAAAAGTTCATTGGAATTTTCCTGTAATACAGTTTTGGATGTGAGATTGTTCAGCGATAAGTTCCTGCTCCTGTTGTCGTAGTTTGCAACGATCCCGGTTATTTCACGATCTCGTGATAAGCGTGGTCAACAATTTCATTTATTATTCCAAATGCGGTTTTCTGCGCGTCCATTGAACCGGGTAAGGAAAAAATAATTTTGCCTTGCAGCACAAACATTGAGGCATCAGAAAGAATTGCATGGATTTCCTCTCCTGAACTTCTTGCACGAAATGTTTCCCCAAATCCAGTAACTTCCTTCTCTGAAATTTTCCTCAACATCCTGGATGTAAAGTCCTTCCTGCCCAGTCCTGTTCCTCCAATGAATATGAAAACGTCCGCCTTTGGACTGTTCTCCTCCAACACACTGGCAATGATATTTTCACTGTTTGGAACGAGGCAGCGCGTTGCGCTCCTGCCTGAAGAGTGAAGGTATTCCAGCATCCTGTCTCCTGATTCATCTGTTGACTCTGTTCTTGTATCGGAGACTGTTATCACAAGAAACCGGAGATTGTATCTATCATCTGTCGGATGACGCATCGAGTGCCACCTTCGTCTTTCTGTCGACTTTCACGTATCGGATCTGGGTTTCCGGATACTGGCCGTTTTCATCCTTCTCAAGATATTTTACCATGTCCCAGATTGTAAGGAGGGATGCCTGAACGCATGATATCGCTTCCATCTCGACTCCTGTTTTATATACTGCTTTGACCGAGCACCTGACCGTGATGCTGTCTCTTTGCGTGTTGAATTCCAGGTTTACTGAGGAAATGGGAATCTGATGGCAGTACGGAATGGTGTCCCAGGTTCTTTTGGCCGCCTGCATCCCGGCTATCCTTGCTGTTTCAATAACGTCACCTTTCTTTGTTTCCTTCCTTTTTATTGTATCTAAAGTGGATTCCTTCAGTTTTATTTCTCCGGAAGCCGTGGCGGTTCTTTCAACTACATCCTTGGAGGAAATGTCTATCATGACTGGTTATATTGCGGTATTGATAAATACGTTACGCATGCATTCTACCGTTCTTCAATGACGCCTAAAATTTAATTCAACCATGCGATCCCATCTCCATGACTGATGTACTTCTTCTTCATGGCGGAGTCGGATCGGATTCTACAATCAACCCTAAACTTGATGGCTTTGCCAGTGAAGCTTTCAATGGCGATTCCCTCGACTCAGCTGTAATGGCCGTATCCCTTATGGAGGATGATGAGTCATTCAATGCAGGTACCGGTTCTGTCATGAGGATCGACGGATCAATCCAGATGGATGCTTCAGTGATGGTGCCTGGAAAATTCGGGGCGGTGATTTCCATCGAAAGAGTGAGGAACCCGATAATTGTTGCCAGGGAAGTCATGGAGAAGTCACCGCATGTGATCATAGCTGGCGACGGTGCCACCAGATTTGCCAGAATGATGGGACACCAGGATTATGATCCATCTACTGAGAAAGCAAGAATGAGGCTCCAGAAAGTCTTAGAAGAATTGAAGGGCCACCCATCAGATGAAGAGAGGAGCAGGCTGTTCATGCTTTCAATTTCCAGGGAAGCCCATGACACTGTCGGAGCGGTGGCAAGGATCGGTGGGATGTTTGCTGCTGCGGTATCTACCGGGGGATCTTCTCCCATGATGCGCGGCAGGGTTGGAGATTGTCCAATACCTGGATCTGGTATCTTCGCGGGAGAGAACGGTGCTGTGGTAGCAACAGGCATAGGGGAGGAGATCATTAGGAGACACCTATGCTTCAGCATATATTCCAGGATAGGCAAAGAACCCCTGCAGAAGATAATGGACGAGGAGATTTCAAAGTTTGGGGCTATAGCAGTTGGCGCCATTGCGGTTTCAAGAGATGAATTTGCACATTCCGCAAACAAGGACATGGCTACAGGATTTCATCTCAGATGAATTCCAGTATTCAATAAGGAGCGGATAGCTGGTTAAGGTTTATATCTCTCATTATTATGATATGTGCAATGGAATTCGAAAAGATAAGGACTATGCATTTCCCACGAGACATCTTTGTGGGGCATAATGCGATAGAGAACATCACGGGTGTAATCAGGAAAAACCTCCGTGCGGGTTCCATTGCAATTATCACTGGAAACAATACCTATGAACTGGCCGGAAGAAGAGCCGAGGAAATCATTCATGATTCAAAACTCGAAGTTTTCACCTTGAGGACAGGAGAGGCAAACATGGAAAACCTCGAAAGGGTGAAATCGTTTATCGCCGAGACAAAGGCAGGCGTCGTTGTCGGTATAGGCGGCGGAACGAAAATAGATCTTGCGAAGAAGTCTGCCTTCGATTTTGACATCCCGCTTATAAGCGTACCTACTTCAGCCAGCCATGACGGGATAGCTTCCCCGAGGGCGTCAATAAAAGGTAATGGGTCGGTTGCGTCCGTAGAGGCTGTAATGCCTGTTGCCATAATTGCTGACACGTGCGTGATGGTAAAGGCACCCTTCAAGTTTCTCGCCGCTGGGGCTGCCGATGTGATATCCAATATAACTGCGCTTCTTGACTGGCAGCTGGCCAACAGGCTGAAGGGAGAAGAATTCAGCTCAAGTGCAGCGGCCATCTCTGAATACGCATCAAAAGAGCTCATAGAGAAAGCACACATGATCCTGCCCGGCGTAGAAGAGTCTGTATGGCTTGTCACTAAACAGATACTTGCTTCCGGAACGGCCATGGCCATAGCGTCATCCTCGAGGCCTGCAAGCGGCAGCGAGCATATGTTCGCACATGCGCTTGAACTGTACGGTGCAGGAAGTTCCATCCACGGTGAACAGGTTGCAATGGGTTCTATCCTGGCCATGTACCTGCACGGGGGAGAATGGAAGAAACTCGTAAAGACCTATGAGAAAATAGGCATAAGCCTTACTGCCAAATCATATGGCATTTCAAGATCAACTGCAATAAAATCCCTCATGACAGCACACAGCATGCGTAAGGAGAGGTATACAATTCTTGGAGAAACTGACTTGAGCTACGATGCTGCGGAAAGAACCCTGGAGATCACGGGGATAATTTAAAAAGGTGAAAAAATGGCTAAGATATCACTCATTGGAGTCGACCTTGCAAAGGAAGGTCTGGAATTCACTTTCGTCACGCCACTGGTTGGCTGTGCGGAGTGCAGGATCAAGAATGTTTGCTTCAACCTGGAACCGGGAAGAAAATACAGGATAACCAAGGTCAGGGACAAGATAAACCCGTGCTTTGTTTTCAACGGGGACAAGGTTTCCACAATTGAGGTGGAAGATGTGCAGAACTATGCTCACATTCAGCACGGAAAGAAACTACAGGAAGGATCCACCATTACTCTGTCCTCAATAAACTGCGACAATTACGCATGTCCGAACATTGAGACCTGCAACTTAATACATATGAGGGACGGAACAAAGGCAATTGTTGAGAAGATTGATGGAAAGGTTGACTGCCCCAAGGGATACGATCTCAGGAAAGTTGCCATAAACCTCCACTGATGCAGAGCGATGAAAAGAATAAAAATAGGCCTTGTTGGAAAACCTAACGTCGGGAAGTCCACAATTTTCTCTGCGATAACCAAGACTCCGGCAGAAATAGGAAATTATCCTTTTACAACAATCAAGCCAAACCTGGGGGTAACGTTTATTGAACACCCGTGTCCTGAAACTGAGCTGGGCCAGAAATGCAACCCGAAGGAGGGGACCTGCGTAAACGGAACCCGCATGATACCCGTGGAAATAATAGACGTCCCTGGATTGATTCCTGGAGCAAGCGAGGGAAAGGGCATGGGGAACGAGTTCCTGGACAATATCCGGGACGTGGATGCCATACTACATGTCTATGATGCTTCGGGAAAGACAACAGCTGACGGTAATCCATCAACGGAACATATCGATCCATCGGAGGAAATAGCTTTTATCAGGGAAGAACTTGTCAACTGGATTGCATCCAGGCTTTCCAGGGACTGGGAGAAATTTGCAAGGAAAGCGGACAGTACAAGCGAACGCATTGAGGCTAAGCTTATGCCAAAGGTTGGCACCTTCGGCCTTAAGGAACGGGACATCGAGACCATACTTCTCAAGGAGGTTTTTCCTGCAAGGTTATCCATCTGGAAGGATGAGGACTTTGTGTCCTTTGCCTCTGCCATTTTCCGCTATGTCAAGCCCATCGTTCATCTCGGAAACAAGGCTGATGACCTTTCACCGACAGAAATTGAAAGGCTTTCCGGGATAACCGAGAATAATTTCCTGGTTTCCGGACTCTTTGAGATGGCCATAGGAAGGGCCCTTGCATCCGGCATAATATCTTCGCCGGATACACCACTGGAAACAAAGCCGGAGTTAAAGGATGCACAGAAGGACGCAATTGCAAGAATAAACTCATTTTTCAACATTCCACACACATCAAGAATAGGGAAGATCATTTCCGGAATTGTCTATGGTCTTCTGCACTACATAGTGGTATTCCCCGTTTATGATGAGGGAAAATGGTGCGACAGGGAAGGGAACATTCTGCCGGACGCGTTCCTGATGCGTGAGGGGTCCAGTGCACTTGATCTGGCATTCAGTGTCCATACTGAAATTGGTGAGGGGTTCATACGCGCCATAAACGGAAGAACGAGAATGGTGGTATCAAAGGAGTACCAGCTCAAGGACGGTGACGTCATAAAAATCGTTACCAGAAGAACTTAGCCGCTAGAAAGAATCAAACCAGCAGGCTGTTGCCACGGAATAGGTTAAATATAATCTCCTTATTCGGAAGTTACTTTAAATTTAACCCAACAATCAAGGTGATACATTGGCAAATGGAGAGAATGCAGGATCAAAGCTTGTTTCGCAAAGAAGCAAATACAGGTGGTCTGACAGGGACTACAAGAGAAGAGTCTTACAGCTGAAGAAAAAGAGCGACCCGCTGGAGGGAGCACCCTCAGCAAAAGGGATCGTGATTGAAAAGGTTGGAATCGAGGCCAAACAGCCAAACTCAGCCATAAGGAAATGTGTTAAACTACAGCTCATCAAGAACGGCAGGCAGATCACTGCCTTTGCCCCTGGCGATGGTGCCATAAATTACATCGATGAGCACGATGAGGTAGTCGTGGAAGGCATCAGGGGAAGGATGGGAAGAAGCAAGGGAGACATACCGGGCGTGAGATACAAGGTAGTCAAGGTCAACGGCATTTCATTGCATGAACTGGTGAAGGGAAGAAAGGAGAAGACGGTGAGATAATGGAGATTAAATTACTTGGACAGTATGATATAAACGAGATCCAGATTCACGATCAGGGTCTCTCAAAATACATAAACCTGACGTCGAACCTTAACCTGCACACTGGTGGAAGATTTTCAAATTACTTTGCCGGCAAGAGAAACGTGAACACCGTGGAACGTCTCCTCAACAAGCTCATGCGCACTGAGAAGTGGACCGGAAAGAAATACAGCGCTTACCGCGTACTCTCCGAGGCATTTGCTAAGATAGCCGAGAAGACCAAGCAGAATCCTGTCCAGATACTTATAAACGCTATCGAGAACTCAGCTCCGAGGGAAGAAGTAACCAGACTGAAATACGGCGGTATTGCTGTTCCAAAGGCAGTCGATGTTTCTCCATCAAGGAGAGTCGATGTCTCGCTTAGAAACATAGCAATAGGTGCTACAAATGCCTCCTTCAAGCACAAGAAGTCCATTGAGGACTGCCTTGCGGATGAAATAATGCTGGCAGCCAAGAACGATGCGAGTTCATTCTCCGTCAGCAAGAAAGAAGAGATAGAGAGAGTAGCCGCTTCTGCCAGGTAATTTAACCGAGAAATTGAAGCCCAACGGCTTCAACTGTTATTAATATCATAAGCGCAAGCGTAAGCGCGGAAATTTTGTGGGTGATTTTCCTTACCTTTTTCACCTCATCGAGCTTTCCCTCAGATGCAAGCCTTACAATCTTCTTGCCGTGGTATATGTTGTTTCCATACATGATCACCACCATGGCCAGCACGGTCAGAGCCTTTATGAACAGGAGTTCACCCGGAGGGGTTGTGAATAGGTCCGAGAGATTGGGCAGATACCAAGTTACATTATAGATGCCGGTGATAATCAAAACAATAAGTGTTATGTGTGTAAACCAGGCGAAGCGCTTTGCAACCTTGCCTATGACCTTTGTCCGCTCCTTCTCATCTATGTTGAAATCAAAGGATGCTGGCCAGAGGACAAGCCATATGAAAAACGATCCCCCGATGAAAATGATTGCTGAGAACAGGTGAATCCAGAGGATTGCGGCATCAAGTATGTTCATCGATGGTTATGTATCTTGCCCATAAATAACATTATCATTTGAGATGCCATCATGAAGCATGGACAAGAAAGACCTGCTCAAGGAACCTGTAAGGGATATGCACCTTTCAAGAAACTCGACACTGAAGGAGTTGATGGATCAGTTTTCTGAATCTGGAGGATTTACGTCTGCGAAGATTTCCACAGCATTTGAAATACTCAAGAAAATGTTCACGGAGGAGAACACCACGTTCCTTTCTTTCCCGGCTGACATAATTTCCACGGGAACCAGAGGGATAATCAATGAACTGGTGAAACGAAAAATGGTGGATGTGATCATCACGACCACCGGGACACTTGATCATGACGTGGCCAGGACTTTTGGGAGGTATTATTCCGGCACTTTTGATTTCAGCGACAGAAAACTTGCGGACCTTGGCATAAACCGACTAGGGAATGTTTTTGTGCCCGATGAAAGTTATGGGGAGCTAATCGAGGAAAAGATACAGGCAATGCTGGCCGACCTCTATGAAGAGAAGAAGGAGTGGAGCGGCACAGAGCTGCTCAAACGCATTGGCCTGCGAATTGAGGATGAATCATCAATCTTATATAATGCCGCAAGGAACAACATACCCGTCTTTGTGCCAGGGATGACGGATGGATCAGTCGGATCCCAGTTCTGGTCTTTCTATGAAACGCACAGGGATTTCAAGATAAACCTTCTAGAGGATGAACATCTTCTTTCAGATGTCGTTTTCGACGCAAAAAAAACTGGTGCCCTTATGCTCGGAGGCGGGATATCGAAGCATCATACAATATGGTGGAACCAGTTCCGCGGTGGCCTGGACTCAGCGGTTTATATAACAACAGCCCAGGAATACGATGGTTCGCTCTCTGGTGCAAAGCTGGAGGAGGCGATATCCTGGAGAAAGATAAGGGAAGATGCTGAATTCGTGAATCTCTACGGTGACATAACTGTAATACTGCCCATCCTCATTGGATCACTGCTTGACTGAAACCGGGCTTTCAGATATATTTCAGCCATTCCATCACAGGGTCGTCCTCCCCGTCAAGGTCCGTGGTTGTCTCACCAAAGCTGCTCTTGGTAGTGAAAGATGTGAAGTAAATTCTTCCGCCTTCCTCGTAGCCGTACATTATATGCTCCACCGGCTCCCCTTCAGGAAGGTGTGCAATGGCTTCGGGAAATTCCGGTGAAAAGTGCAGCTCGATCTTGCCACCCTCCCTGTAAAGATAATAGGAGTTGTTGCCCCTGACATAATCCTCAAGCTTGGCGGTCTCTATTGACGGCTTCATGATCTTGTCATTGCACCTTGTTATTTTAGCGTTCTCCTGCTTTGTGGATGTGGATCCGTGAGCAGTTATAACTGGTTCTACTTCCAGAGATTGCCGGTGCGCCTTATTGGCCTAGGAAATCTATTTTTACCCATGAGTATTCTTTGATTATGTTATATGTTACTGAAAGCGATGTGAAGGAAAACCTGAGCATGAAAGACCTCATTCCTGCACTGAAAGACTTCATTTCCGACTATGGGAAGGGAGATGCCTTCTCCAGCCCGAGAAACCGTATCATTGCGGGGACGCATATCCTGAACACAATGCCGGCCAGTGCTCCGAAATACAATGTGGCTGGACTCAAATCGTATATTTCATCAAAGAACGGTTTCAGGGCCGTGGTCAATGTCTTCACAATAGACCCTCCTGACCTTCTTGCCGTCGTGGATGCAAACATTCTTGGCCAGATGCGGACAGGAGCCCTCCCGGCTATGGTAACTTCACTATTACTGAGGCAGAGAAGCATTAATTTTGGCCTTTTTGGATCAGGATTCCAGGCGGAGACCCAGCTGACAGGAATGGCAACAGCCTTCAATATCGACCGGACATTTGTGTACTCAAGGCACAGAGAAAGGTCAGAAGAGTTTGCGGAAAGGTATTCCAGGGATCTTGGACTGGACATAGTCAGCGTTGACAAACCAGAGGAGGCTCTGCGCCACTCAGACGTGATTTCCACAATAACAACATCCAGAACACCGCTTTTCACGGCGGATATGCTTCCAGATCAATACCGCATGAACCTTGCTGGCGGAAACCTGCCCAACCGATCAGAGGTGGGTCCGGATGTAATTGGAGGAAGCAGTTCAATCATTGTCGAGCACCTGGATCAGGCATTCGTGGAATCTGGAGAAATAATCGGATCTGGAATAGGGAAGGACGACCCCCGACTGGTAGAAATGGCTAAATTCGTTTCGGATCCATCACAATACAAAACAGGAAAAAGAACAATATTCAAGTCCATGGGAATAGGCATAGAGGATCTTTGTGCAGCATATGTCGTACTGAGGAATATTGACGCCATCTGATCAGAAGAAAAAGAGGAATGAACCTATTCCAATCAGGATTGCTCCCATCACGTAATCCATGTACCTGGGCTCAAGCTTCTGTAGCGACCTTCCAATCCCGAAATCTGCCACGATGACGCTGATCAGCAGCACTATTATTGAGACAAACGCAAAAACAGCTATCATAAGCTCGCTGTAGCTGAAAGGGTAAGCCTGTGCCTCAATGAGAAGCGGAAGAAGGGAGAGATCGGGGGAAGCACTGACACCGAGTATGAATGAGTACTTCACGAAGGAGGCTTCATCCGGCTTCTCGGTTACACCATTAAGAATGAAGTAAACGCCAACGGCAAACATCAGCACTATCCCCGCATCCTTGAGGTATACAGAGAACTGGTGCAGGAACAGAAGACTGAGGAATACAATTCCCACTGCAAGTATTATGGAAGTACCTGCGTGCACAGACGAAAGCATAAGCGAAAGCCCGAGTCTTCTCCTGCGGGTGAATTTTTCTCTTCTGGATATCAGTATTACAGGGAGCCAGTGATCAGGAGCCAACATGTGGATCGCCGAAAGTAGCGCGACTGTTATTATGAGAAGCGAAAAAGCATTCAAGTTCTAAGACATGAAAACTATGTATAAAACACTCTCTTGTTTCAATTAGAGAAATTCACTGGGTTTCGCGTGGAACTTCGGCTTTTTCACTTAGTGAAGATTTAAGTTTCTCAAGCAGCGCCAGAAGGTCTGATGATTCGGCATCACTTAAGCCGCTTATTGAGTCCTCAACGAACTTCACGTGCAACTCCCGTGCGCGAGCCATCATTTTTGTACCTGCCCTGGTAATCTGTATCATTATGATGCGGCGATCATCGCTGCTCCTGATCCTCTCCACAAGTTTTCTCTCCTCAAGCTTGTCAACTATGCTGGTTATCCACCCCTGCGTAACCATGGTCATGTTGGCAAGCTGAACCATGGAGAGTGTTCCATTTTCTGAAAGTATGCGGAGCACGCTGTACTCCATGTTGTTAATACCTATCTGGGACAGGTTTTTTTCAGCCTGCCTATACCACAGTTTCCACACATCCTTGAGCGTTCTCCAGACAAGGATGGAACATTTGTCTCCGGTCTTGGACATCTTCATTTCTCCGTTGCAGTTACCCTATGCAGTCATGCTAGTATGGTTTTTCTCTTACGGTTGATTATCACTTAAGTTGAATAAAAACCTTTTCAGTTGAAATGCTGGATATTTGTAATCCATATAAAATAGACAGCGTCCCATCTCGCGAAAAAAGGAAACATCACGAATAAATAATTTGGCGATATAGGGGAGTCAATGTTCACTGAGTCCACGGAGAAGATCAACAGATCGTTCAAATTTCTTCTCGTCTCAAGGGCCGCCAGGAGCATGGCACTCATTTTTGTAACCCTCTCACTGTCGCTGTATCTGAACATTCTCGGATACAGTCTTGTCTTCATAGGGATACTTTATCTCGTCATTGTCCTATTCAACATGTTAATTGCACTGATTCTGGGAATGCTTGGCGATCGCATAGGATACGCTAGGACGCTCATAATTGGTGAACTCCTGCCACTCATTGCCTTACTGGGTCTGGCGCTCTCCTCGAATATATATGTGATTGCAATTTCCGCAATAGTAGGTGGCATAACCGGAACAGCCGGAGGCATGAGGGGTGCGTTCTCCCCGGGAATGACTGCGTATGTGGCAAGCAGCTGGCCTGAAGAACATGACAGGGTCGGCAGACTTGCAAGGATAAATGTCGTGGCAGCTGTTTTCTCAATCTTCGGCGGATTCTTCCTGATATTCCATGGATATCTCAGCCCGATTTACGGGAACGTTATAGCCTTCAGGCTCCTATTTGCCGTTTCATTCTTAATACTTCTTATTTCATTCATATCTCTAATGCTCCTTAAGGAGAGACGTAGACCAAAGAAGACAACGCATGTAATGAAAGGCGAGAGCTTCAGGTACATGTTGAGACTCATCCTGCCCAACCTGATTAATGGCGCGGGGATAGGAGTGGCAATTCCCCTGCTTCCCCTCTGGTTTGAGCTGAGGTACGGTGTAAGCGTGTCCTATGTGGGCGAGATATTCACGCTGGCTTACGCTGCAACCGCTCTTGGATCGTTCCTTTCAGGAAGATTTCTCAATTCGGTTCGTGTACGTGCGATCACTGTTTCGTCAGTGACCAGAGCATTCCAGGGATTGCTACTTGTCGCTGTAGCCTTTTCCCCTCTTGTTGTTCTTGCCTTCTCCCTGTATGCGCTGAGGAGCGGAGTTGCCGGCCTCGGTGCGCCCATGAGGAGCGCCATAAGCGTAAGAGGGATCGGCAATGAAGACTATGGAGCAGCTTCAAGCATACAGGGCCTGAGCACCAGGGGATCACAGATGACATCCGGTGCATCCGGATACTTGATGGATGCGTATTTTCCCCTACCACTTTTTGTCGGTGGCACGTTGCAGGTCGCTGGAGCTTTCGTTTATTACCGGCTTATCCGCAACTGGGAGAAAAAACGTGAGATTAAGGTCAAGTGAACCTGAAATACACCATCCTCAGCCAGCTTAAAAAAGGACATAATAAATAATCATACAGCAATAATCTGCGTGATGTTCCATCTTGACATGAAGAAGATTGTCACAATCCTGGTTGTTGTTATACTGCTTGGATACGGCATATTCTTTCTCGCAGCGATATTATAGCTACCGAAAAAAACTGATCATTTCAGCCGGTATTAATCAGATATGATTATATACTGTCTTTTACTGATCACACATGGGGCAGGAAGAATCTCTGATTGAGAATTTTATAAAGGCAGTAGAAGGAACAAAGAGCAGCGCAGATCTGGTCATGGAAGACGTGCGGATAAAACTCCCGTGGGTCAATGCATCATTCACAATAAGCGGAAAAATAAGTTTTACTGCAAGACCTGTACATGAAAGACAGTAAACTCAAAACCATTGTCGATCTTCTGGCACCGATGGTAGACTCCGGTCGGATTTACATGTCATTTGATGGGAAGATCGCAATGACTGCAAATATTGAAAATAATCTGATAACTGTTTCCCTGGGTGACGCAAGAACCGTAAGGAAGATTATCAGGAAAATACCTAGAGAACTCAAGAAAATTTCTATCCTGAGAGAAATGTCTACTATCCTTGCGGATCAGGAGAAGAGACTTGACGTATCTGACGGAAAAGGCCTGCTCATAGGAATGGGCACTGGAAAGCACAACATGTTCGGTAACCTTGATGTGAAACCCATCAGGCTGATCAAGTACCTTTAGTCAGAGATACCGGACAGGCAGTAACCGTATCTCCATCCATGTCTTGCTCATATGGGAGCGTATTGTTTTATTATGTTCATCGGGATATATAATCAACAGGCTTGTTGTCTGTTAAGAGGTGCTGGGCATGGAAACAAAGGAAAAACTGAATTCAATTTTGCTGGCGACTGATTTTTCCCCGGAAGCGGAAAGAGCTTACAAGTTTGCAAAGAATATACTGTTGCCGCACGATGATGCCAGGTTCTACATAATCACAGTTGTAAAGCCGGTATATGCCCCGATGGGAGACCTAACCGGAGCCACGGAAGTCCTGCTTGACGAGAACTCTGACATAATAAAGGAGACCAGGGAAAGAATTAAGAAAATGGTGGATGAGGTAAAGAAAGAAGGGATAGCAAACTGCGAGGGAATTATAAAATATGGAGACCCTGTCAGCAGCATACTTGAAGTGGCGGAAAAGATAATGCCGGACATGATAGTGATGGGCAACAGGAAACCAGGATTCAAGAAAGGCATACTTTTCGGGTCTGTTTCCCAGAGGGTTTCAGCTAATTCGCCTGTCTCAGTGCTGATAGTTCGCTGAATCCACTAATTTTCCAATCTTTTTCACACCAGTTTTATTGACCTGAGAAGTATAGATTTGACACTGTCGTTGACTATCAATGACACAAATGCGGTGAATGAAAGTGTAAGCAGGGTGATCAAGATGGGCATTGCTGTTACGCCGGGGATCCCAAAGGTTTCTATAGCCATCACAACAAAAATATCTGCCACAAGCGCAATAAAAAGCGGCTTGCCTGGCTTTGATGACCAGAAATGTTTTCTTTCTCTGGTCACAAAGGTAGTAAATATTCCGAAATAAAGTATAATGCCAAAGGAGAATGAATACATCGGCACCTGATTTCCAACTGACAGGTACCTCATTCCAACGAATAGCCAGAGAAATGATTCTGCAATCATCATGGTACCCACGATGGCAGCGATCTTTACCAGTGATGTGATGTCCCATGACTCTGGCTTTCTCGACCATCTCACATTGTCGGTTGAAAGAGATATCGTTACGAAGTCTATGAGAAAAAGTGTAAGCACTATGTCAAAGGCACTCACAATGTAGCTGCCAAGTATCAGGAAGGCGAGCGACACAAATACCACTATTTCAATTGTCCGTGTGATCTTGTTCAGCACCCAGGTGACCACTCTCTGATAGATTGCCCTGCCGTCCTTTATCAGATCCACAATATTTTCCAGTCCCTCCTTCGTAAGGACTGCACTTGCAGCGGCCTTCGCGACATCGGTAGACGTGCTTACGGCTATGCCGACCTCGGCTTCCCTGAGCGCAGGAGCATCGTTGACACCATCCCCCGTCATGCCCGTGACATGATGCATCTCCTGCAGAGCCTTCACAATCCTGTATTTGTCCTCTGGGTAAATCTCTGAGAACCCATCGCTCTTCTCTATGGTACCCGGTTTGATATCGGAGTGCACCGAAGTTATGGATAGCCCCAGTCCAACCTGCCTGGCGGTTTCCATGGCTATCTCCTCAGAATCACCGGTAAGCATCTTTACGTTGATCCCCAGATCCCTCAATTCGCCAATCAGTGCCTTGGAATCCTGCCTTGGAGGGTCGTAGAGCGCTACAAATCCAGCTATCTCTCCCTTCTTCTCATCGGAGGAGAATGAGACAGCCAGTGTCCTGTATCCCTTTACTGCAAGTTCCTTCATCCTGTTCTCTGCTTCATTTCCTGTGTCATTGACAAGAGCGGCTATTGTCTTTACGGCCCCCTTCATTATGTGAAATCTCTTTCCATCGATCACAGCATCCGATTCGGTTCGCCTGTTGGACGGATCGAATGGCACGAATTTCTCGACAGAGAATGGTGGAAGCTCCCTCTTCCTGTATTCCTCCAGGAAGGCTGCATCGATTGCGTCGTTGTTTGCGTCCGATGAGGCCATTGCACCATACAGTATTATCTGATCCTCGGTATAGCCGTCAACAGGAATGACAGATGCGACGGTGAGCCTGTTCTGGGTGATTGTCCCCGTTTTGTCCGTACAGAGTATGTCCATGCTGGCTGCGTCCTCAATCGATCCAAGCCTGGTAACGATAATGCCTTTTTTCACGAGGTCCATGGAGCCAAGAGCCATGCTCACCGTGAACATCGCGGGAAGCGCCACAGGTATGGCAGCTATGAGAAGTACAAGCAGTAGCGGAAGAATTGACAGAACATTCAGGCCGCGATATATCCATATGGATAGGGAGATAAGCACAAGCGTTACGGCAATTGCCAGGAGCCATTTCAGCACTGAGGAAACAACCTCGTTAATGTGCAGCTTGGGTGATGCAGTCTGCACGAGTTCAGCTGTTTTCCCGAAGTAAGTTGCGGCTCCCGTAGCCAGCACAATAGCAGTGCTCTCCCCCTTTTTAATTATGGATCCGGAAAATATCTTCTCGCCCTTCTGTCTTCCGACAGAAATGGATTCACCAGTCAACGCGGATTGATCTACGTCCAGGTAACCATCAACAATTGTGGAATCCGCAGGTACGAAATCCCCGGATCTTATTCGTATGACATCCCCTGGAACAAGAGTTTTTGCGTCTTCGGTTATCCACTTTCCATCCCTTAGAACCCTGCATTTGACCTGCAGGCTCTGTTTCAGTATGCTGACCGCCCTGGATGCCCGTTCCTCCTGAAAGAAACTTATGACGGCGTTTACAATCAGCAGAGCAGCAATTATGTAGAAATCAATGTATTTTTGCAGGACAAATGTAAGAGCAGCGGTTACTTCGAGCATCCATGCCGTTGTTCCCCAGAATTTCTTTCCCAGCAATATAAGCGGGTTCACCTTCTTTTCAGTGATTTCATTGTACCCATATTTTTCCCTTAGTTTTTCTGCTTCCTGCGTGGAAAGACCATTCTTCAGGTCTGGAACAAAGTCGATGGTATCCTGTGCCGTTGAATCATGATGTCCTGACAACCTTTCACTATCACCTCAAATGTTATAAAATTAGGTGCACATTAAGCTAATCGAGAACAACCTGAAAGGTGCGTAAGCAGACCTGAACTGTGGTGATAACTTTCATTTCGCATGCAAGTATCGATCTGTGATAGTTTATATAAGGACTTGGGATAATTGATTCTGGATATTGACTGATTATGGATTCAGATTATAACGGGCGTGGACTTTACGCGGAAGGCGAGGAGAGATTCGGCACTATCGGATCAAGATTTTATGGAATCACCAGGCTAATTCCAACGCTCCGTCGCTTTTACTCCTTTGTTCTAAGGGACGTGGCATCTTACGATTACGGGAGCGTGCTCGACGTAGGATCCGGAACGGGTTTCATGCTGCTATCCATTGCAGGATCGAGGGAAAATTTCCGCGGTCTAGGAATAGACCCGTCACCACAGATGGTTGCAAGGGCAACATCCAGAAGCATGAAACTGGGATTGAATGATAGGATTGCTTTCAGGATAGGCAGCAGCAGATCAATACCGGGAAACTCAAACTTTGACCTGATCTATTCCAGCCTTTCATTTCATCACTGGAAGGACCGGGAAGAATCCATAAGAAGCATCATGGATAGATTGAATGCGGGAGCGCATTTCGTTATCTATGAAATAACTGACGATGGCAGCTTCAACAGGAAGTTTGTCAAATCTCATCTTATGAGCAGGCAGAAGTTTGAGGATATATCGTCCAGGCTTAACCTGCAGGCAGACATAAAAGAGGAAAACGGATACATCAGGGCTGCATTCAAAAAATGAAATAATGGTAACTTTAAAGAGTTTTTGAGTCATCCAAGAGTTCTGTTTGCACAGTTTTTAACGTCTGCTGAACCTGACCATATGATACATAATCCTCTCCTTACTGGTTGGCGTTCCTATTGGTAACGCACGATCACCATATTCCACGCTTTCAGAAATGGATAGGAAGACAATACAAACAGAGCTGAAAAAATTGCACCTCATTTGAGTGCGGTATTTCCACTATCTGCATATTCAAACCTGAAAACCTAAAATACCATGTAAACCATATGTTTGGCAATGGAAGGTACGGAAAGGGAAAACAGCACATTGCCTGTTGATGAATACATTTCACATCAGAGAGGCATGTATGAATCTCTGCACCGCAAATCACTTGACAATCCGGAAGAGTTCTGGAATGAACATGGAAACATAGTGGACTGGTACAGCAAGTGGGACAGGGTGCTGGATGATTCCAATGCGCCGTTTTACAGGTGGTTTCTCAATGGAAAGATGAATGTTTCATACAATGCCCTTGATCGCCATGTCAGGAGCCACAGGAGAAACAAGGCTGCTTATATCTGGGTTGGCGAGTCGGGAACTGAAAAAATAGTCACTTACCATGGCCTCCTGAAAAGGGTCAATGCATTCGCAAAGGCACTGCTTGATGCAGGCCTGAAGAAGGGGGATCGGATTGCAATATACCTGCCCATGATAATAGAGGCTCCGGTAGCGATGCTTGCTGCCGCTCGGATTGGCGTTCCCTTCACTCTTGTGTTCTCTGGTTTCGGTGCGAATTCCCTCGCTGAAAGGATTAGAGATTGCGGAGCAAAGGTCATTGTAACAGCTGACGGCGGGAACAGGGCAGGAAAGGTAATAGACCTGAAGAAAATAGTTGACGAGGCAGTTGATCAGACCTCCACAGTAACAGAGATAATCGTTGTGAGAAACACTGGAAACCCTGTCGACATGGTGGAAGGCAGAGACTTCTGGTATGACGAAGTTACGAAAGAGCAGAACGCTTATGTGGAACCTGAGCGGATGGATTCCAACGATCCCCTTTACATATTATATACTTCAGGTACAACCGGAAAGCCGAAGGGCGTAGTGCATGGCAATGGAGGATACAGTGTTTGGATTGCAAATACCCTGAAATGGGCATTCAATCCACAGGAGGATGACAGGTGGTGGTGTGCAGCAGACATCGGTTGGGTAACGGGACACAGCTACATAGTGTTCGCTCCGTTGATTCTGGGGCTGACTTCAATAATGTACGAGGGCGCGATTACTTACCCGGAGCCTGACAGGATGTGGGACATAATAGAGAAATATGGCGTCAACCTGTTATATACATCGCCCACGGCAATAAGGCTTCTGATGCGATACGGAGATGCGTACCCTGCGAAGCACGATCTCAGCAGCCTTCGCGTTCTCGGCACGGTGGGCGAACCCATAAACCCCGCAGCATGGCACTGGTACTTCAAGACCATCGGGAAATCGAAATGCCCCATTGTGGATACCTACTGGCAGACAGAAACTGGAGGCTTCATCATCTCCCCGGCCATTGAACTTGGCCTTGGGTCACTTAAACCCGGATCTGCAACTTTTCCACTTCCCGGCATAGATCCCGTGATACTGGATGAACAGGGCAACGAGACTCCCAGCAACCAGAAGGGCTTTATTGCGATCAGGAAACCTTGGCCTGGCATGATGATATCGCTCAACAACGACCCGGAAAGGTACAAGAGCGTCTACTTTTCAAAATATCCTGGAAAATACTTCAATGGCGATTATGCAATGAAGGATTCGGACGGATATTACTGGCTTCTGGGAAGGGCTGACGAGGTCATGAAGGTATCCGGGCACAGGATAGGTACAATTGAGATTGAGGATGCCTTAGTTTCATTTCCCGAGATAGCTGAAGCGGCAGTTTTCAGCAAGCCCGATGAGGTCAAGGGGGAAGCAATTGTCGCATTCGTTATCCCAAAACATGGTGTCGCGCATGGTCGGGAACTCACGGAGAAACTTAAGAAAGGCATAAGGGAAACCATGGGACCCATCCTGATTCCGGATGAAATCCACTACGTTCACACCGTTCCAAAGACAAGGAGTGGAAAGATAATGAGGAGGGTCCTGAAGGCCGTCTACACTGATCAGCTCCCTGGAGACATAAGCACTCTTGAAAACGAGGCCTCCGTGAATGAGATAAGGGAGGCGATAGAGACCCTGAGAAAGGAAGTTGGGAGATGATCTGTTAGATTCAAGCATGAACTGTGAGTAATGTGCTAAAAGAAACTGGTTAATGATCATTCTTTATCGCAAATAGAAACAGTCATCTGTTAGGTTGCTGGAACATTGAAATCATTAACAACCATCCATTCAGTGACTTGCGAAGGATACCATGTAGCGGCGGATAAAGGGAGAATCATATGGTGAACAACAGACAAAGATGTGGATGGGTTCCAGAAAACGATGCCCAGTACTTGCAATATCATGATGTGGAATGGGGCGTTCCATTGCACGATGACTTGAAGCTTTTTGAGATGCTTATTCTCGAGGGGCAGCAAGCTGGTCTCTCCTGGAGAACGATACTTTACAAAAGGCAGAATTTCAGGAAGGCGTTTGATTACTTCAATCCTGAAAGAATCGCACGATACGATGAATCTAAGATAGAATCTCTCATGAGTGACCCTACAATAATTCGCAACCGGTTAAAGATCAATTCAGTTATACAGAATGCAAAGTCGTTTCTTGCAGTGAAAATGGAGTTTGGAACCTTCAATTCGTATATCTGGAAATTTGTTGGAGGCAAACCTGTCTTGAACAGATGGGAAAACCATGACGAAATACCTGCCAACACCATAATTTCTGATGAAATGAGCAGGAACCTGTCTGAACGTGGGTTCAAATTTACGGGAACAACAATCTGCTATTCATTTATGCAGGCTGTTGGGATGGTAAATGACCACGTTACAAGTTGCTTCAGGTATGGGGAAATTTCTCGGTTATGTGATCATTGAAACGGCCTTAATGGAATGACCTTTCATAGTATGATTGTTGTTACAAAAAATACCGTTCAAAATATTTAGTATAATATTTTTAACATTTGTGGTATACATAGGTGGTCATCATGATAAAAAGTCTTGAAAAAATAAAGGCATCCATCCCTCTCACAAAAACTGAACCGGAGCAAATGTGGCTTGAAGAATGGGGAAATCAGCTTTTTGTGAGAGCAGAAAACAACAACGGTAAAGTTGGCTGGGGAGAGATCCTTGCGGCAGCAGGGAATTCAAGGGAACCATACATTGCCTTGCTGGATTTGCTGGCCGATTACGTGATTTCAGCAGATGAAAACAACGTAAGGGAGGTATGGAACAGCATGAGAAGACTGACATTTTCCGGTGGATATGGCATCACCACGGGTTCTATTTCAGGGATAGACATAGCCCTGTGGGACCTGCTTTCAAAGGAGTCTGGTTCATCCGTTTCCAGAACATTGGGAAAGCGGAGGTCTTCCGTTGACAGATATGCTTCACTTTCACGTTATTCCGATCCAACAAAGGCGGCCCTTGCGGTGAAGAACCTTCTTTCAGCTGGATACAGATCAATAAAACTGCATCAGTCGTGGTTTGACACACTTGAAACAGTGAAGATCATCAGGGAGGATTCAGGATATGACTTTGATCTAATGGTTGATATGAACTGTTCAATGGATTTTGAAACTGCGAGAGATTTCATGATAAAGTCCTCAAGGTACGAACTGAAATGGGTAGAGGAACCGATCTGGCCCCCCGATGATTTCGACTCGCTCAGGAAGCTTAACTCCATAGCCCCGGTGGCAGCAGGAGAGAATTTTTTCAGCCTGTTTGACTTCAAGAGACTGCTGGAAGGAGATTGCCTGAGTTATTATCAACCGGATGTCGCAAAGATTGGAGGCATTACGCCGTTCATTGAGATAATGGGGCTGTTGAAGGCATACAATTCCACACTGGCATTTCATAACCGTCCTCACAACGGCTGGATCAGCATAATAGCCAGCGCTAACCTCGCATGTTCATATGATGGCAAAACTTTGGTTGAAACTCCCCCGAACGAGATACCGGAAATTTTCTCCTTCTACGGGAAGATAGACAAGAATTCAATTGCACCGGATGGAGCCGGACTGGGAATAGAACCGAAGGGTGAGATACCGTTGTCGACCAGCACCAAGATGCTGAAGTTTCACTGACTCCTACTCATAGAACTGCATAAGCAGTTCCCTCTTCACATATTCTATTACTTTGTTCTGGTGATCGATCATCAGCTCTTTCGCCAGTGAGGGATTCCTGTCCTTTATTGCCTTGAATACTGCCTTGTGTTCCAGGAGATCATCCTTCCTTCGATTGAAACTTGTAAACGAAGTTACCCTGACTATCTTAAGCCTTAACCTTATGTCTCCCACTATTTTCGAGAGGAGCTGGTTTCCCGATCCTGCACAGATAAGGGAATGAAACTTCCCGCTGAGATCTGCGAAAATGATCGGGTCCGGGTCACCCAATTTTGATAGTTCCTCTATCCTTGTTATGGTCTGGCCAAGATCATCAATCAGTGCCGGAGGCGGGTTCACTGCAGCCAGACCGGCAGCCTCGCCCTCAAGGATTCGCCTGATTTCATACAGATCCATGATCTCCTTCCTGGAAGGGCTGAAAATATGATAATAGCGACCGTTCCGTATAATCAGGCCTTCTCCCTCAAGTTCAAGGAGTGCTTCCCTTATCGGAGTCTTGCTGATGTTAAGCGACGCAGAGATATCGTCTATGTTCAGGAACGTCCCCGGCCTGAATTTGCCCTGTAAAATGCCATCAAAAATGTGTTTGTACGCAACCTCGTTGAGCTTCTCCTTTGCTTCCATCTCAAACTGTCAATAAATAGGGGTTTAGAAATATTTGTATCGGAAAAAATATTAAGCTGATATGTAGAGCTTTGTCAATGCAAATTCGTGATGCTTCAGAATCTCATTTGCCGTAAGGGTCCCGGAAGCCGTCTTCAGCATTACATTGTAGAGCCTGTTTCCCGCTTCCTTCAGGTCAAATTCAAACCTCAGAAGACCGGAGATATCCAGATCTATGTGCTCACTCATTGTCCTTGCAGTGTTAGGATTGGCTGTGGTTTTTACCACCGGTTCTATTGGATTGCCGACTATGTTGCCCTGACCGGTCGTGAAAAGGTGGACTACCGCCCCTGCTGCCGAAAACAATGTTACCGCCTCTGCAGCTGCAGATGAGGTATTCATGTAATTCAGGCCTTTCACCTTCGGCTCCTCTCCATAGTCCAGGACTCCGAGAATCGGTTTTGTCCCAGCCTTTTGTATATTCCCAAATGCCTTTTCCTCTATGGTTGAGAGACCTCCCTTAATGTTTCCCTTGGTTGGCTGCGATCCGAGCAAGTCTGCGCCCTCCTTCACAATATCATTCTGGTAATCGTCGAATATCTTCTGGAATTTGTTTCTTAGCTCCGGAGTGGCACACTTTCTTGCAACATAGCTCTCGGCTCCCGTAAGCTCAGACGTCTCGCCAAATATGACGGTAGCTCCTTCGTCAACAAGCCTGTCGAACACCACACCTACTGTGGGATTGGAAGCAAGTCCGGATGTGGTGTCTGATTCCCCGCATTTGGTGCTTACCACCAAGTTAGAGACATCGAATTCCTTTCTCCTCTTGTCACTGGCATCTCTGACCATGTCCTTGGCAAGTCTCGAAGCCTTTTCAATGGTTTTGTAATCTCCACTTCCCTCGATGCTAACTGCCTCAACCCTTTTTCCAGTTTCTGCGATGCTGTCTGCAATTTGCTGGGTCCACTGATCCTCTATGCCTATGACCACTGCACTAGCCACATTAGGGTTGCGGCCCATTCCTGCAAGGGTCTTGAAAGTGAGATCGAGATCTCTTCCAAATTGCAGCCTGCCATAGGGGTGGGGTATTGCCCTTGTCCCAAAGACGTTATTCTCAACGGCAAGGGAGGCTGAATTCGAAAGATCGTCAAGAGGGATTATCAGTACGTGGTTCCTTGTTCCAACTCTGCCATTTTCCCTTTCATATCCCCTGAAAACCGACATTACTGCCACCTCATTGTTCTTATATTGTGCACGTGCACGTGCTCGCCCTTTTTAATGTCCTTAGTTACCTGACCGACGGGCTCGCCATACTCGATTACCTTGTCACCTTTCTTCATGTCCCGAAGGGCTATTTTATGGCCAAGAGAAATATCCTCAATAGCCTTCAGTGAAGATTTCTGGTTGTTGTCCAGATAAACACCTTCCACTTCTTCTCCTTTTTTTATGTCATATGTTGCCACGCCAACATGGTCA
>JAJYUG010000010.1 GCA_021792655.1 Thermoplasmata archaeon
CTGGTTGCCTTCAGGCTGTATCATGAGAACGATACTGAGACTCATTTTTCAGGATCTGATCCGGACATTACTGTTTACAACGCCATAGGCGGTGCAGAGTCTCCCTTTGGAAAGGGAAAAGTGTCTTACTCCATCGGATATGGCGGGAAGATTGTTGAATTCCCGGGCGTGGGTAAGGACAGACTTGCCCACGAACTGTTGAAGATAATTTCTGAAAAGCTGGGCAGTGTGAGATAACTTGCAGGTTCCGGATGCTGTCAGGGTTACCAGTTTTCAGTCCATGCGTATGAGCCTGGAATCAGCGCTGAAGTACCTTGAGAACCGCCTGCCAGATCCGTCAGACGGCAGGATAGATCTCATGGCCTTTCCAGAAAAGTGGATTGTTGACAGGATTGAATCGGATAGCAGGGAGCTGTCCACGCTGGTTGATGAATTGGGGATGCTGAGTGAAAGATATTCCTGCGTACTGATCCCAGGCAGCCTGTCCATATTGAGGGAAGAGAAGCTATACAATACCGCACCGGTATTCGACTCCGGAAAATTGCTCGGATGGCAGGACAAGATCTCCCTGTTCATGAAGGAGAGGACTGCATATTCACCGGGAAGCGCGATAAAAGTATTCGACACGTCAGCGGGAAAGATGGTTGTCCCGGTCTGTTACGATATAGACTTCCCGTACTTTCTCAAGAGTTCTGTCAGGAACGGTGCGGAATACGCCATAAACCCGTCACTCATAGATTCAGAGTACCACGATATGTGGAAAGTATACATTTCAGCTAGGTCCCTTGAGAACAGGATCCCGGTTGTTTCCGTAAACTCCCTCTCAGCTCCGTTCAGTGGAAACAGCATTGTTGTCCAGCCGTACCTGCACACCTACGGTTTCAAGATCAGGACCATCGAGGGGGGATCAAATGAAGTTTTCACGACAGAACTTGATATCTCTGACCTCAGGAAACACATTAGGATGCGATCCGAGGAGGACCCGGGCCTGTACTCGTTATCTAAGGATGAATCCGTTAATAATACCGGCTAGGTCTTCCGGCCTCTCAACCTGTGGAACGTGCCCTGAATCACCTATCACATTCATCTCGCTTCCCGGAATTGCTGCATGAAGTCTCTCCCCGTTATCAAGCGGAATGATCCTGTCCATTCCGCCCCATACTATGCAGGTCGGTACCGAAATAGAGGCCAGCTGCGCCTCTGTTATCTTTTCCTCAGACCTAGCGTTGTTCCTTATTATGGCCTTCATGATTCTCTCGTCGTTGAACCGGCTAACAGACATCAGGCGCTTCAGGAATGAGGATTCATACTCGCCTCCGGTTTCTCCAACTGAGGTGTTTATCCCTGCGCTATCTACAAGAATGAGTTTTGCCTCGTTTTTCCTGCTAACAGTATACCTCAGGGAGATCCACCCCCCATAGGAATTGCCAACAAGAACGAAATTCCTGATCCCAAGTTCCGAGATAAAGTCGTCCAGCGCCTCGCACTGGTTCTCAATTGTATACAGAATATCTGGCTTAGCGGATCTGCCATGCCCCAGCAGGTCCACCATGTAGAGACCAAGTTTCTCGTCCAGAAGAGCGTCCAGCCTTATCCAGCTGTTTCCCGTCCCCCCGAGGCCGTGAAGGAAGATTACCGGAATGGCTCCTGAACGCGATAAATATGAAATGTTTCCGTAACGTGTTTTGACAGTTGATCTCCTCATATTAATACTTTATGCGATTGTGCCATATAAAATCGCATTTCAGTCCATGCTTTCAATATGTGTGCCAGAATAATATACAGTAAGCGTATATTATAGGCATTTTTAGAAAAAAACTTATTTATAGTGCATAATAACAAATTGTGAAAAGCGAAAAAAAGTTCGTGTATCTTTTCTCTGAGGGAAGCAAAGAAATGGCCGATATACTTGGCGGCAAAGGAGCGGGACTGGCAGAGATGACCAGGATTGGGCTTAATGTTCCTCCCGGGTTTACCATAAGCACAGAGACCTGCAGGGCTTTCCTTAAAAACGGAAAAATGCCGGAAGGTGTGATGGATCAGGTGGAATCTGCACTAAGAACTGTTGAAAAGTCCACGGGAAAGAAATTCGGGGATCCGGCGAACCCGCTGCTTGTCTCGGTCAGATCAGGAGCTCCGGTAAGCATGCCCGGTATGATGGATACGGTCCTCAATGTTGGCTTGAATAATGAGACACTGAGGGGACTTGCACGGAAAACCGGAAACGGAAGATTCGCAACCGATGCCTACAGAAGGCTTATCCAGATGTTCGGAACGATAGTGCTTGGAATAAGCGCTGAACAATTCAATGATGCAATGAATGACCTGAAAAGAGAGAGAAGAAAGAAGCAGGATACGGAACTTGACGAGAACGACCTCCTGGATCTGGTTTTCAGGTACAATGAGATTTACTCACGCATGGGTTTTGAATTCCCTGAAAACCCAAGGGACCAGATGGAGATGTCCATAGAGGCTGTGTTCAAGTCGTGGAACTCTGAACGAGCCAAAGTCTACCGCAGGGAAAATGATATAGACGAACAGATGGGGACAGCCGTAAGCATAGTTGCCATGGTATTCGGGAACATGGGGAATGATTCAGCTACTGGCGTCGCGTTCACAAGGAATCCGAACACTGGAGAGAAGATCCTGTTTGCAGAATACCTTGTCAATGCCCAGGGAGAGGACGTGGTTGCTGGTATACGCACTCCAAAACACATTTCAGACATGAAGACAGAGCTGCCGAAGGCCTACAAGTCGCTGACAGATTCTGTGGATAAACTGGAAAAACACTACAGGGATATGCAGGACATAGAATTCACAATTGAGAGCGGCACTTTCTATCTCCTGCAGACCAGATCCGGCAAACGCACAGCAAGGGCTGCCATAAGGATGGCACGTGAAATGGCTGACGAAGGGCTGATTGACAGGGAAGAGGCAGTGATGCGCATAACGCCGAAGATTCTTGACTCGCTGATGCATCCACAGGTCAAGAGAACTGGGGATGAGGTTCTTCTTGGAAAAGGGCTTGCCGCATCACCCGGTGCTGCGTCGGGACAGCTGGTTTTCTCATCTGAGCGAGCCATTGAACTGTCAAAGGAAAAAAAGCCGCTAATTCTTGTCAGACCGGAAACAACTGCAGATGATGTTAGGGGAATGGTTGTTTCTAAGGCGTTCCTCACACAGAAGGGTGGAATGACGTCCCATGCCGCAGTGGTGGCCAGAGCCATGGGAAAACCAGCGGTGGTCGGAGCCGAGCTTATCCAGGTGAATTCAAAGGAGAAGAAGCTCGCCTGCGGCGACACAATCCTGTCCGAGGGCGATGAGATCACTGTCGATGGCACGTCCGGTGAATTCTACCTGGGGAAGACACAGATGGAGGACCCGGGAATAAGCCCCGATACGGACGTTATACTTGGATGGGCAGATGCCATCAGGAAAATAGGAGTGCGGGCTAATGCAAATACCCCTGAAGAGGCGGTTCTTGCCAGGAAGAACGGAGCCAGAGGGATTGGCCTTGCCAGGACAGAACGTATGTTTCTTGGAAATGACAGGCTGCCAATAATGCGCGCCATGATAATGAGCAGGGACGAAGCAGAGAGAAGGATTAATCTTGACAGACTGCTGCCAATGCAGGTATCAGACTTCGTGGAATTTTTCAGGACAATGGAAGGATTCCCGGTGATTATAAGATTGCTGGATCCACCGCTGCATGAGTTTCTTCCAGATAAGGAAGAGGTTATGAACGAAATGTTCAGGCTCAGGACCGGTTCTAAATCGGGGAAGGAGAGAGAGAAGCTTGCGGATCTTGAAAGGATTTTTGAGACCATAAAGAATCTTGAGGAGTTCAACCCCATGCTTGGATTCAGGGGGTGCAGACTTGGGATAAGCTATCCGGAAATTTATGAGATGCAGGTCAGGGCCATAATAAGGGCTGCTTCCAAGGTTATTGATGAGAGAAAGACAATCTATCCGGAGATAATGATTCCCCTGGTGGGCCACGTGAATGAGTTGAAAGTCCTCAGGCAGAGACTCGAGGATGTCGCAAGGGAAGAGGCGGGCAAAAAGCCGGTTGAATATAAATTTGGGACGATGATCGAGATACCCAGGGCATGCCTGACCGCAGACAAGATTGCCCTTTATGCAGATTTCTTCTCCTTTGGCACCAATGACCTGACCCAGATGACGTTTGGATACAGCAGGGATGATGCGGAGGGAAAATTCCTTGCAAGATACATAGAAGATGGAATTCTTGAGAGCGACCCGTTCAGCACCGTTGATGTCGACGGGGTCGGAGAACTCATGAAGATTGCAGTATCCAGAGGAAAGAAAACTAGACCAGATATCGAGATAGGCATATGCGGAGAGCACGGGGGTGACCCGGACACAGTGGCGTTCTGCCACAGGATCGGGCTTGACTATGTCTCAGCTTCACCTTACAGGATACCCATAGCTAGACTTGCAGGAGCCAGGGCACAGATTGAGGAAAAACGCAAAAAGATCTAACCGGCCAGAATAGCCGGCATTGGAACTGGAAATAATTTTCCAGCAATCAATTTTTATAATTTATTTCTATCATGGAGGGAACCGGCGAGACTGGCCTGCAAACAGGAGGTGCCAGTAATCCGGTGTGGATGAGGCTATCTGGGTTAAAGCAAGATGAAGATCAATAATGGCATTTTATATACTGTACTAATTTTAACGCTTATCACTATTACAAGCAGGTCCACGAACAACATGGTCCTGACAACTATACCACTTTACTCACAGAATGTCCTTGGCTTCGGGAGCCTGGAAGTTGGATTGGTTACTGCTGTTTCATATACAACTACCCTTTTTGCAAATTCATACCTCAACCCCAGATTTGAGAGCAGGGTCAGGAGAAGGATATTCATTGCGTCAAATATGCTGCTGGTGATATCACTTTTCCTTCTCAGTTCCGCCAATGGCGTTACGATATTTGCCCTGTCCGCGATCGTAGGATTGCTTTTCGGCTTCATAATGCCGAACATAATAACCTCAGCCAGCCTGCATGGGGATAGGAGAACCCAGGAGAGGCTACTTGCAATATATGCCGTGAGCCTTAGCGCCAGCCTCATCATCGGGCCTGCTCTTGAGACGTATCTCCTCCACTACTTCAACTACGGGTATATTTTCCTTTTCTTCATTCCCATCTCCTTACTTGCAACTGCAGTCGCATTTTTAATACCATTCCCGGACAGGAACACGGAGCGCCGTGGAAAGGGAACACTCAGGAACGACGGATTCATAGCATCAATAATTACCATAACAAGTTATAATGTCCCTTTCGCGGCCATTACGACCTTCCTTGCAATATTTGCCGCGTCAAGGTTTGGAGTTTCCAGAGACGTAGCCTATTCTTCCTTCATCTATTTTTTTCTGACCTCCCTTCTTACCAGAGGGTATATGGCGGTGAGGCCTTTCAGGAGAATAAAGATCCCAATTGTATTTTCCGTAGCTTTGACTGTTATTCCTCTGCTTTTCATACCTTTTTTGAACAGTTATGCAGAATTCCTGGCTCTTGTTGCATTTCTGGGAATACCTCACGGATCGGTTTTTCCTATCTCTTCGGTAATGATCGCTAGGGGTACAGAACCATCGGAAAGGAATACGGCCAATTCTTACTTTCTAGCGTATAACAACGTTCTGAGCATAGCAGTGCCCGTTATTTTCGGTTACATGGCCATATTCCTTGGCTATGGATACAGTTTCTCCATTCTTTCCATACCGGTATTACTGGTTACAATACTCCTGTTCAAGAAATACGGAAGGAATCCAAGGATATTCTACCAGCCGGATAAGAGAACAGCATAAACCGTTACTATTGAATGTTCAGACAATTTCATGCAAAGTTATGGTACTCTGGCCCTCAAAGGCATCCCGCGGCAACGTTTGCTTTGAATGCGAACTCCTGAACTGATCGCTTCCCACCCATTGATTGAAATCCTCCATTGAATTCCAGTATGTGGCTACGATATATTCGTTACCCTTTACAGGCCTGAGTATCTCGGTTCTGATGAATCCGGCAACGCTCGTCATGTCTGTTTTGCTCGATCTGAATGCATCCTCGAACTGCTTTGCATATTCTTTCCTGACCAGCAGGTGATTCTGAACCAATATCATAGATGATTATTCCGGTGTGAAACATAAAGTTACGGGAATGCCTGCACCATAACGGGAGAAATTAAATTTCAGGCGAAAAGTGAGTCCAGATAAGTCGCCAGATGCCCTGAATTTTGCTTCAGGCTGTCAGTACTGATCCTCACCTGCTTTGTGCTATCCCTTTCCCTGACCGTAACGCTCCTGTCCTCAAGCGATTCATAATCCACGGTGATGCAGTAAGGGGTTCCAACCTCATCCTGCCTGGCATATCGCCTTCCTATTGAGCCGCTTTCATCATACTGTATCCTGCTCTCCGTTTCCAGGATCGACGAGTAGATATCCTTTGCAAGAACGTCAACTCCATCCTTCTTCTGTAGAGGGAGAATCGATGCGATGTACGGAGCAATTGACGTGTTTAACTTCAATACCTTTGACCCGTTCTCCCTTGTGTAAATGGAGACCATTATGACGGAAAGAACGGTCCTGTCAATCCCAAAGGACGGTTCCACCACTGAGGGGATGAATTTCCTGTCGCCATCCGTTATGACCATGTTTTCCCCTGAAAATTCTGCGTGACGCTTAAGGTCATATGATGCCCTGTCCGAAATCCCGACTATCTCCACCCATTCATTTTCCAGTTTTGCCTCTGCATCCCAGCAGTCTGATGAGTAGTGCGCAAGTTCATTCTTTTCGTGCTGTCTGAACCTGATCACGCCATCTCCAAGCCCGATTGAAGAAAGTATCTTCTGCGTCCTGAAGACAAAGTGTGCGAGAACCGGATTCCTTATCAGCCCGCTGTTGCTGGCTTCCCTTACCGTCATCCTCTTCTCGTTGTGATCCATGGGCAGAAAGGTTGTCTCCTCGAAAACCGGTATGTCAGCGAATCCTGGTTTTTCAGGGTCATAGAACACTTCAACCTCTCCCTGGTAGAACTCCCTCAATCTTATGAGCGCGTTCCTTGGCGAGATCTCGTTCCTGAAGCCTTTTCCAAGCTGGCCAACAGCCATTGGAAGCTTTCCTCTAAAGTAGTTGCTGAGGAGCCTGAAGTTTATGAAAATTCCCTGTGCAGTTTCCGGGCGAAGGTAGAGACGTGATGCTTCCTTCTCGTTCTTCTCGAGAGCAAACATCAGGTTGAAATCATATACTTCCTTTATTTCAGCACCGCACTTCTCACATCTAATGCTGATATTTTCCAGCAAATTATTTGCCTGTTTGACATCGGTTGGTATATCTGCAATTCCTGCCTTCTTCAGAAGGGATTCAAGTTTATATTTCGAACCGCATTTTGAGCACCTTGCGGCAAGGTCTGAGAATTTTTCAAGGTGTCCTGACGCCCTGAATACCATTTCCGGACTCAGGTTTGGCGTGTCGATGAATATTGCCCCCAGTCTAAGGTACTCATCTCTCCACGCTTTCACTATGTTCTCCTTCAGCAGGACTCCAAGTGGCCCGTAATCATAGAACCCAGACTGCCCGCCATATATGGAGAAAGATGGCCAGAAAAATCCCCTTCTCTTTGCTAGCTCTATGGCTTCCTCATAAGTGGTCATTTGAATACGCTCAGTAGTTCAATGTCGTATAGCATTCCCACAAGCTTCTGGGAACCATCCAGCAGAGGAAGCTGATTGAAATTCTTTGTCGACATGATCTTTGCAACCCGTTCTATTGTGTCATTGACATATGCAACAGCTGGTGTCTTGATCATCACATCGGAAGCCGGTATGTTGGGCAACTGTATCTTATTTTTTTCGAGGATATATGTAACGACGTTCCTGATGCCGGTCCAGGACCAGGGGTCCTCGTCCTCGGCCATTCCGGTCTGTGAAAGAACAGCGCTCTGTTTCAGGTCTACCTTATCGAAGATATCCCTGTCGGTTATGAGCCCGAGAAAATCTCCATTCTCGTTTATCACTGGAAAAGAATATATCCTGGATACACGCATCATTGTGTATATTGCGCCCAGAGGTGTGCCGTCCCACACCGGCATTGCGGTGGTCCTCACTATTGATTTGACGGGTAACTCGCCGTATTCCCGCGACAGGATGTCGAGAAAATTCTGTGGCGTCAGTATACCGACAACATCACGGGAGTCATTTATCACCGCAATGTGCCTCCTGTTCTGGGATACAAGTTCCATTGCCGCTTTCTCTATTGGATCTGTTTCATAGACAGGGTTTGCCCTTCGCATGACAAGCGCGGTCTGAGTTTCCTCTGGATTGTCGAATATATCGCGCCTGCTGAGCATTCCCACATATTTTCGTTTTGCATCAATAACTGGCAACCCTGTTATGTTCTCCTTTATAAGTGTCTTTATCACTTCACTGATTGAACCCGGTACACTGGATGTTACTGGTGAACGGGTCATTATCTCTGAAACAGTGGTCGCCATATGGGGTGATTGATTTACCGTATTAAATCATTTTCGGATTCCACAATGGATGAATTTACTAACCTAATTATACGGTGCAAGGGCTTTCATCAGGGCGTTATATGACAATAATGCGCACTTTTCCCTCGCGGGGCCAAGTTCTATACCGATCAATCCAAGAACGACCTCGGGTTTAATCGTCTTGATGTCGGAAACTGGCCTTCCCTTCACATATTCCGTCAGCATTGATGCGGATGCCTGACTTATGGAGCAACCCTGACCCACAAACCTTATGTCGACAAGCCTTCCAGACTCGATGAGCAGGGAGAAATGGAGAGTATCTCCACACACGGGATTTGCTTCGGTTATAGATGTTGTTTCGTTCTGGATCTTCCCGTAATTCCTTGGTTCCTTGTAATGGTCGAGAATAAGCTGAATCTGCAGATCGTCATCAGTCATTTTGCATACGCCCTTTCCGTCATCCGTATTCCGTCGAAAAGTTTTTCCACATCTTCCCTAGCATTATAAATATAGAATGAGGCGCGAGAAGTGGCTGCAACGCCTAGCTCGTTCATTAACGGCATTGCACAATGATGACCTGACCTTACCGCTATGTTGTCTCTGTCAAGCGACTGGGCAACGTCGTGCGGGTGTATTCCATTACCAGTTATCCTGATGCCTCTTGACATCATCTCCATCTCAAGGTCGAAGGTGGGGATGTCGCCGATGTTAAATGTGTAAACGCCTCCTCTTACATCCAGATTCCTTGGCCCGTAGGATCTCAGTCCGGGAATTTTCAGGTCTTCCTCCAGTTCCAGGGCATATCCAATGAGTTCTCTCTCATGCGACCTGACATTTTCCATGCCCAGATTCCTCAGGTAATCCACTGCGGCAGAAAGACCTATGGCCCCTTCTATATTTGGTGTGCCCGCCTCAAATTTCTGTGGTACATCATTCCAGGTGGCATGTTCCTTCCATACCTGTTTGATCATTTCCCCGCCCCCCATATACGGATGCATGTGATCCAGATAGTCCTTTCTCCCATAAAGTCCGCCAATACCGCTGGGTCCAAGCATCTTGTGCCCTGAAAAAGCCATGAAATCGCATCCTATGGTGGATACGTCCACTGGCATATGCGGAACGCTCTGTGCTCCATCAAGAACGAATATGGCAGAATTCTCATGAGCCATCTTCCCTATCTCCTTAACCGGGTTGATTGTCCCAAGAACGTTGGACACGTGCGTGATCGATACGACCTTTGTCCTTGGCGTAAGCAGGGTTTCAAGCTGATCCATGTTGAGTTCCCAGTCCGGTGTCAGATCGACGAATTTAAGCACCACTCCCTTTTCCTGCAGGAACTGCCATGGCACCAGATTTGAATGGTGCTCCATGGTGCTCAGTATTACCTCGTCTCCTGGTTCCAGGTTCCGTGAGTACTCGGCCGCAACAAGGTTAAGAGCTTCTGTTGCGTTTCTCACGAAGACAACTGTCCCGTCCTTGCCTGCTCCGATGAATCCCTCAACGTTCTCCCTCGATTTCTCATAAAGGTCAGTGGCTTCTTCACTGAGCCTGTATATTCCCCTGTGTATATTGCTGTTGAAATTATAATAGTAGTTGACAATAGCCTCGACCACCTGCCTTGGTTTCTGGGTAGTAGCCGCGTTGTCAAGATAGATTATGGGCCTTCCGTCTATCTTTCTGCTGAAAATCGGGAAGTCTTTCTTTATTGTAAGTGCGTTAATCATAAAGGGCAATGCCTTCTGAGTATTTTTCCACCCGTTCCATAAGGATGCTGTCGCCGGATTTCTCCACTGTCGATCCGACAAAGCCGCCAGTTATCAGGTTCTTGGCAAGGTTCTTCGGTATGCCACGGGACTGCATGTAGAATATCTGATCGTCATCTACGCTGCTTATTGCCGATGCGTGCTTTGACCTCGTGTTGTTGTTCTTGATGAGCAGGGCCGGTTTTGTATTTGCAAAGCCGTCCCTGGACATGAGAAGGATCTTAGAATCGTAGTAGCCAGTGGACTTTATGCTCCTTTCCTCTATGTCTATGTTCCCCCTGTGCATGGTAGAACTCCGTCCCAGGACTACGCCCTTCACGTGTATGTCTGCGCTTGTCGCAATTCCCAGCTGAAAACTGCTGTCACGTATATCCATTTTCTGATCCCCGCCGCTGAAATTTATTCCATATGTCCGGAAATCTGAGCTGTCCCCCCTCTGTATGGATTCATTGGAGAACACAACCTTTCCGGCACCGTGGTTCACATGATAAATTGAAAATTCAGAATATTCCGCAAGGAATGACTTTACAAAGGTGAGATCCGTTACCTCATTGTTCTTGTCCTGGAGATAATCATATTGCACTTTGGATCGCATGGCCAGGAATATGTACACATTCTTCCCCTGGACTCCGCTGCCGCTACCCGTGCTTCCATAAATGTCCGTAATCCGCACGTTTGAGTCTTCGCCGCACATTATCACCGCTTTATAGGCATATGATGATTCAGCAGATGAAACGTTGTGTATCTTTATTTCACCCTTGAATCCATTGGGAATGTTGATGAATATACCTTTCTGCCATGTCGAATTTATGAGGTGCTCTATCCTGTCGTCGCCCTTCTCTGTCAGGAACTCCAGTTTCAGGCCGGATTCTGGTTTTCTCACCGCATCTTCAATATCCATTACAGTTATTCGGTCTGCTTTTTCTGGAATGCGCGTAACTTTACCGTTTTGAGTAGTGATGTCGAAAACGTCCGGAGCGCTATTATCTCCTTTGTATTCCAGATTCTCGCCAAAGGACATCCGCTCAAGCTCTTCCTCTGTAATCTCCACGTAATCCTTGACAGTGGGGCTCTCCTTGTATGTTCTTACTGGGGATTTGATGAATGAGAGGAAAGATGCTTTCCTGATGTCATAATCCGATCCGCGAAACCTGGTTTTCATTAGTTCGGGGTAGTTCTCCATCATAGATCATCCAACCGCGCCTAGTTTCCCCATTTCAAGTTTGATGAGCCTGTTCATTTCAACCGCAAATTCCATTGGTATTTCCCTCATCACATCATCAAGGAATCCCAGCACTATCATTGAGCTTGCGTCTTCCTCGCTCAATCCCCTGGATCGCAGGTACGTGAGCTCTTCTGTACCTATCCTACCGACGGTTGCCTCGTGGGCAAATGTTGCCGTTGGATCATATATTTCATCGTGCGGGTAAGTATATGACGAGGATTCGTCATTAATCAGCAGGGCGTCGCACTGCACATGGCTCTTCGCGTACTCGGCTCCCTTGTTAATTCTCAGCAAGCCACGGTATATGGCCTTGCCGTCCTCAACGCTGATGCTTTTGGCTATGATCTTGGAGGTTGTATGAGGCGCGAAGTGTAGTGCTTTGGCTCCAGTATCCTTATAGGTGCCAGCCCCGGCAAGCGCAACGTTAAGATTGGAAGCCGATGCGTATGCTCCCCTGAGGTATGACGAAGGGTACAGCATTGTTACCTTTGACCCCAGCGATCCGCCAACCCATTCCATCTGCGCGTTTTCGTCCACCCATGCACGCTTTGTTGGCATATTGTAGACGCTCTTTGACCAGTTCTGTACGCTTGTGTATCTGGCCCTGGCGTTCTTCTTCACATATATTTCGACTATTGCACTGTGCAGAGAGTTCTTATCATATCTTGGAGCGGTGCAGTTATGGACTGCGAACCCCTTGACGAGATAGGTGTTTTGTTTGCTGACCTCGAGATTGTACACAAGATCACTGTAGGGCTCTCTGGATATCTTCTTGATGGGTACATAGAAGATGTTCTTGGACCTTCTTACTTCGGAATATTTCTTATCCACCGTGTACTGAACAATGTACTGATCCTTTCTTGTAATGTTTCTTCCGAGTATAGTACCCTTTCCGCCTTTCCTCACAGTTATGTTGGCAAATATCCCGTTTCTGGCAAGCATTTCCTGCAGTTGCAGACTCATGATCCTGCTGACCGTTGAGGCTCGCACCATGGTGGAATGGAAAGGTTTCTTCACGTAGACGTTTCCGTCCCCCTTGAGATAATAATCTATCAAGAGTTTCTGTTTTGCGCTTGGGAGCTCCATTACTGCCTTTGAGAATTTCTTCTTGGATGCCCCGCAACCAACATTGTTTTTGCAAAGCTCGATCAGCTTCCTAGAATAAGATGCCACGGTATGATAGCCCTTTGCAGCCGTGACAAAGTTTGCCTGTTCATTCATGGATTTTATCAGATAATACAGCTCGGTTGCAAGTGCCTTTTCTTTATCTGATTTCCCGAAGCTGAACGCAAGCACATCAGTACCAATGGCTTTGTTGTAGCTGATTGATCCCTCGGCAGCATAGAGACCCAGTATCTTCAGGATACTTTCATCGAAGGATTCGTCGTCATTGACCATGGTCGGAGCAACATAAACGATGAAATCACCTTCTTCAAGCTCCTCTGCCCTCACAAAGTCAGCTTTAGCGCCAAGTAGTTTCTGAGTGGATACTTCAGACTTCCAGCCATTCCTTGTCTTTCTCCCGATCGACACAGACGCCCTTTTAATGGAAAGTACAGGATGCTCTACTGTAAGCTTGAATTCGTTCCCTCTTGAAAGTGGAGTTATGGTGAGCATGGTCCCATTGTAGGGGCGGACAAATTTGTATGTTACATCGGAGCTTTCACCTGTGTGGGTCATCACGTCTTCTTTCAGGCTTATGGAATTTATCGGAACAAAGTCATCTCCCTTGCTAACAAGCTCCTCGGCAGGAAGACAGCCCTCTATGTAATGAACCTTTGATCCCTCGTCGGCAATCACCATTGTATGCTCGAACTGTCCGGTGGATTCTCCATTCATCCTGAAGTAGGTCTGCAGTGGCATGTCTATCTGAACGCCCTTGGGAACGTACAGGAAAGAACCTCCACTCCATACTGCACCGTTAAGGGCAGCGAATTTATTGTCAGTGAAAGGAACAGCCCTGCAGAAATAGTCCTTCACAAGGTCAGGATAGTTCCTGACCGCGGAATCAAGGTCCATGAATACAACCCCCTTGTCTTCCCATACCTTCTTGAGATTGTGGTATACGCCCTCGCTGTCATATTGCGCCACTGATCCTGCAAGGTACTTCTGCTCCATCTCAGGTATGCCCAGTTTGGAGAAAGTGTCCTTTATCTGATCGGGCACTTCATCCCAGTTGTTTGTCTTGGTTTCTCCCGGCCGGTTGTAGTAGCTTATGTTCTCCCAATCAATTCCGGAGAGGTCCGGCCCCCATGTTGGCATCGGTTTGGAGTTGAATATCTCCAGGGCCCTGAGCCTCAGTCTCTTCATCCATTCCGGTTCCTTCTTTATTTCCGATATCTCCTCGACTACCTGCTTGTTAAGTCCCTTGCCTGTCGTATAATCTGAAGCTTCCGGATCATGAAATTCAAAGTCTTCCCTCTTCACGTTTTTCAAATCGCTCAATAGCTTTTCGAGTTCATCATCATTCCTGTATTCTGTTTCCATCTTTTACACCTTCACGCCCTTATCCAATCGTATCCCTCGTCCTCAATTCTGAGAGCGAGATTTCTGTCCCCGTTCTTCACAACTACCCCGTCCATCAGCACATGGACAAACTGGGGGTCTATGCTCTTCAATATTCTCTGGTAGTGTGTTATAATAAGAAAGCCAACCTGCTCGCTGTAATAATCCTTTATTTCGCTGGCAACAAGCTTGAGCGCATCAACGTCAAGCCCGGAATCGATCTCGTCCAGAATCACTATCTTCGGCCTGAGCATGACCATCTGTAGTATCTCTATCCTCTTCCTTTCGCCACCAGAGAATCCGTCGTTGACAGATCTTGAAATAAATGATTCGTCCAGGCCGACGTTTTTCATGTGCGTTTTCAGTTTATCGTAAAACTGTGATATGGTGAGTTTCTCATTTGGATGAAGCTGGTTGTAGGCGCTCCTGAGAAAAGATGAAAGCTTAACTCCGGGAATAGAAACTGGACTCTGGAATGCCAGGAAAAGCCCAGCTCGTGCCCTCTCTTCAGGAGTCTTGTGTGTTATGTCCACTCCGTCAAGCAGTATGGATCCCCCATTTATGACATAATTGGGATGGCCTATCAGGACATTTCCCAGCGTGCTTTTACCTGCACCATTGGGTCCCATAAGAGCATGTATCTCCCCTCCGCGTATGGTGATCGATACATCCTTCAGTATCTTCTTGTCTTCCACTGAAGCGGCAAGATTTGATATTATCAGTTCAGTCATTTTATCTGCGCACCTTTGTAATGATTGTTTTGACGTATTTAAACACTTTCTTATGTGTAAATTGACTAAATTATTTATACCATCGTGTATTGTATATTTGTAACATGGAAAACCAGTTAATCGAGAGTAATGATTCATCGGATGACATATCTGCGATCCTTGGGAGTGTCAGGGGCAGGATAATCAACGAACTCAGCATCAACGAAAAGAGCATGGATGAACTTGCGGAGATACTCGCCATAAACAAGAATGCAGTCAAGGAGCATATGGATTCACTAGAGATGAAGGGCTATGTGAAATCCTTTTTCCGGGGCGGAAAATCAGGAAGGCCAAGGAAGTTTTTCGAATTGACGGAGAAGGGGATGTCACTTTTCCCCAAGAAATATATAACCCTCGCCACCTATCTTTTTTCAGAATTCGAGAAGGAAGTCGGAACCGATCGGATGAACATGATCCTTGGAAGGATAGCTGACAGGATGCTCAAGGATATGGGAATGAAGGTAACCGATCAGCCCAGCGCAAACAGAGAACAGAAAATAAGGGAGCTATCAGAATTTGTCTCGGCCCTGAACAGGCTCGGCTACTACGCAAGGCTGGAAGTGTCAGATGACACAGTAAGGATAGTGCGGCACAACTGCATATTTTATGACATAGCAAAGAACAATACAAAGATCATCTGTGGCACTCTGGAGAACCAGTTGATAAACAAATCCATAGAGGAAAAATTCACCATTGTGGAGAAGTTCACCGATGGCGCGAAAAAATGTGTCGTTGAAGTCAAGTTGTAGAATGAACTTTTCACCCCCCAACTTTTATCCCTTCCGCAATTTAAGCCTGACAGATGCTGGTACCTAATTGTTAATGAATTGGCTTAGCCAATGATTATATATCCATGAACTATAAATCAGAAGCCTCATCCCGGGCCGAAATGAGTCTGATCAGGGTAATTCAAGATGATTGATCCTCAGGAAAGGAAGCTAAGGTCTCCATATCTTGCATTCAACCGCAAGCAATGGTCTGAGAAAAGAGGAAACCTGTCTGTTTCCGTCTCGGACGAAGAGATCGCGGCAGTGAAGTCATTGAATGATCGCATTGCGAGAGATGAGGTCGAGGATTTCTACTTCCCCATATCAAGGCTAATAGATCTTTACATAACTGCGAGCGTGAAGCTGCATGAAGCCAGGAACGAGTTTCTCAGTGAAGATGGCACAAAGGTGCCATACATTGTTGGTGTCACAGGAAGCGTGGCCGTAGGCAAGAGCACGACCTCCAGGATCCTGAAGCTGCTCCTTGAGAGGCTGCCGAGGAAGCCAAGGGTCGATCTTGTTACAACAGACGGTTTTCTCTTTCCAAATAAAATGCTTGAAGAGAAGGGAATAATGAACAGAAAAGGGTTTCCGGATAGCTATGACATCAGGAAACTTATAAACTTCCTGACATCCGTAAAATCAGGGGAGCCATTGGCCACAGTGCCCGTATATTCACATCTTGAGTACGATATACTTCCGGATCAGTTCATAAAAATCGAGAAACCGGATGTGCTGATAATAGAGGGACTGAACATCCTGCAGATTGGTGACGGCATAAATCATGGCATGCCCAAACCCGTGTATGTCTCCGATTTCCTTGACTTCTCAATATTTGTGGATGCCCCAGAGGAATGGATAAGAGAGTGGTTCATAGAGCGTTTTCTCCTGCTTAAGGAAAACGCCTTCGTGAACCCGAAGTCGTACTTCAGGAAATACAGTGAGCTTTCCCGGGAAGAAGCTATAGAAATCTCATCGAGGATCTGGGACGAGATCAACGGTCTGAACTACAGGGAAAATATCGAGAAGACAAAGTGGAGGGCACACCTCATACTTGAAAAGGGGCGAGACCACTCCATCCAGCAGATACTTATGAGAAAAATTTGATGTCAGAGATCTATCACGTCTCCCTGATGCTTCTCGTAACTTCTGCTCAGCAGCAGTCCGGCAATCAGGAGAATGCTGGCAGCGTACAGCTCAATGATCCATAGCAGCTTTAGGTTTATGATTTTAGCAGGTGCTGTAAGGAGCACTATGGCTGTTCCCCCGAAAATTGCCCCACCGTTATACACAAGCCCGACCGCAGTCGACCGGTATTTTTTGCTGAAAGTCTCGGCCAGAAAGGCTGGAAGCGCAGAGAATATCATCGCCTCCACGAATGCCTGCACCGAGAACACGAGTGCAAAGACCAGTATGTTTGAGCTGTAGCCGAGTATCACGAAAGCTGCTGTTGGAATGGAGAACACCAGCGAAAACACCAGCATCGGCAGCCTTCTGCTCCGGTTCTTCCTGGCAAGGTACCCTCCCGACCAGACCCCTATCAGCGAAACAAAGTTAATGAGGAGTAGCGCGTCAAGCAGCCCCGATCCAAGATTCAGGAAATCTGCCCCCCCAAGTATCGGGTAAAATGAGAATGTTGCCGTATTTATGAAAAGGAGACCGGTTGTGATCATCAATCCATAGATCAGCTTCACATGTGAATCCCTGAACATAGATGCAGCAGGCGACTTAACTATCTCCTTCTCTTCCCTCATCTTCCTGAATACCTTGGTTTCCTTGGAGAAGAACCTGATAACGAACGTAAGCACGCCCGGTATGAGCGCTGTGAAAAACAGATATCTCCATCCGTAGGCGGCAAAATTAGTTGCACCGAATAACCCTGTCAGCATGAGGTCAACGAAAACAATGAGAAAATAACCTGTACCGTAACCGCTCTGCATGAATGCGCCGACGGGTTCCCTCTTTTCCGCTGGAACGCTTTCCATGGCAAGAGCTGCACCTCCGCCGTATTCAGCTCCAGCGAACAAACCCTCTATGAACAGTATGACATAGAGAAGTACAGGAGCGACAATTCCGATCTCACTGTATGAGGGGATAAGCCCCTTTGAGGCTGAGAACAGGGTGAAACCCAGGATGGATATTGTCAACAGAGTCTTCCGGCCTATGCGGTCCCCAAGGAAATTCCCGAGCACAAGTGATCCCACGGACCTTGCGACTGCTCCGAATGTTACAGGAAGCAGCGTAAGTATCAGGGAAAGGTATCCAAGATTGGTGGGAAAAAATATTTTGCTCATGTCCACAGCAACCAGGAGGTAGGCGATTGAAGTATAACCGTCTATGAGCCAGCCGCCCCATGCTGCCAATACCTGCGACATCTCCCTGAAGGTCAGTCCCATCAATGCAATACGTGATCTTTCATTTTCCATATCTACACCACATCTTCCTTATATTTGGCGGCTCTTTCCAGCCTAAATAGATGGATACCTGACCTTAATCAGTCGAGGTTACTCAAAATACAAAATTACTATTGTTTAATCCATGCCATTATATAATAATTCTGTAGCCTTCCTCTAATCGCTATGCCTGTGGGAGAAAGAGAAGGTTGGATCCCGGATTATGCAGCTGCTCGAAGTATCTGGCATTTAAGGGAATAAAATTGTCATTGAGACTCCTTTATCATGAAGTAGGGGTTTTTGCTGCCATCAAGATCATAGACTATTGTGTTTGATGTTGCGAGTGCCTCTTCGACTTTTCCATTTTCAAGAATAGGGGTTTTGCTGCCTTCCCAGTAGGTATCATATGTCTTTAGCAGGAATTTGGGGAACGAGAAGAAATCCCTCACATACATTGGCATCATCCGCCTTATGAACCTCGTGGCGCTGTCAATGAGTTTCTGTTTTGGTTCCGGATAAACTACGCGCCTGATCTGCCCCATGACGAACTTGAAGATGTAAAAAGTGTAATATGCATAGAACTGAGCAAGCTGGCTGGCCATCGGCCCAAGGTTAGTCCTCATAACCGGGGTCAGCACGTCATACCTGTCCCAGTCCAGCGTGAACAGCTTTCCATTGCGGAGAGCGTCGTCGAACACCCTGGTTCCTGGAAGGGGCGTATATATTGAAAATTGGATGGCATCTGCCCCTGCCTCAGCAAGTTTCCTGGAGAACCTGATAGATGCCATTATGTCACTCAACTTCTCATAAGGTGCCCCCACCATCATTCCGATAAGGGTTACTATACCGTTTTTAGAGAGTGTACTCACAGCCTCGACGGATTGCGGAGTGAATTCCCCCTTGTGCATTTTCTTCAGGATCACTTCGCTGCCGGATTCGACACCCAGAAACGCGATCCGCATGCCCGCCTTGGAAGCCTTTGCTATCAGGTCTTGGTTCCTGGACGTTACATCCGCCCTCATCTGCACTATCCATTTCATGTCTATCTTCTGTTCAATAATGCTGTCGAACAAGCGGTCACGCTGTTTTATATTCGGGTAAACAACAAAGATATCGTCCGTGAAGAATATCCAGTTGTAACCAAATTCCTTTGCCATCTTCATTTCTAAAAGAATACGCTCGTTTGACTTATTCCTCCATTTGTTTCCCCAAGTTGGCGTAACGGAACAGAAATCGCATGCGTATGGGCAGCCACGTGATGTCTCGAGACACATGACCTTCTCTTGATCACCGAAGACTCCAAATGTGTATTTTTTCCCATCCAGCAGATCAAGAGGAGGCAGGGGCAGTGAGTCCAGGTCGGCGATGAGTTTTCTCGGCTTTGTCCTTATGAAACTGTTCCCTTTCCTGTAGACTATACCATCAATGGTATCAAAACCAGAATTGTTGTTGACCGCCAGGCCTATCTCATATATGGTTTCATCTCCTTCGCCCAGTACAGAGATGTCAAATCCCTCCCTCAGTATCTCATTTGGCAGGAAGGTTGCATGGTGGCCACCCGCAACCAGAATGGTCTCTGGCATTGCTTCCTTAATCTTACGTGCAATGTACCCGGCATTATTGTGTGCTGCAGTCGCATGAAGTGTTATCCCGACAAGTGAAGGCTTGATCTTAAGTATCGCATCCACGGCCTGATCAAGCGTAAGGTTGTCGCCCTCCATGTCTATAATTTCAACGGAACACCCTGGAATCCTTAGCAATTCTCCCGCAAGTGCGAGCAGTCCCAGGGGAGCAGGAAGAAATCCCCATTTAGTCATGTAAGCACTTCCGGTTCTGTTGCTTGGCCTGAGAAGAACTGCCTTGAGAGGCATAATAAAGCATTGTCATTTTACTGATAACTGTAAGGTAAATCCTTGACAAACAAATTATTTATATATAGTGATATAGCAATCGGTGCAACCCGGCAAAAATTGCCAAGGGAGGCTGTATTTTTATGAGAATTTGCCAGATCAGAGGTGCCCAGTTTTCTGCAACCTCTCTCTGAGGTGACTTATCATGTCTCTCACCGTATGATCCAGATCGTATTCAGGCTTGAACTCCCAGTCTTTCTCTGCATCGATGCTGTCTAGGCTTGCTGGCCAGGAATCTGCAATTTTCTGCCTGAAATCCGGTTCATAAATGACTCTCAGATCCGGTATGTATTTCATTATCACTCTGAACAATCCTTCCGGATCAAACGTGAAGGCAGAGATATTGTAATCCATCGAGTACCTGAGTCTTGACCTCGGAGCTTCTGAAAGTTTGAGGAAAGCGCCAATTGCGTCAGGCATATACATCATTGGAAGCTTTGTGTCCTTTCTCAGGAAGCATGTGTAAGGCTTTCCTGTAACGGCATGGTAAAAAACGTCCACTGCGTAGTCCGTGGTGCCAGCGGTGGGTGGTGTCTTATAGCTGATGAGGCCAGGATACCTCAATCCCCTGACATCAAGGGAATATTTTTCAAAATAATAATTTCCAAGCAGCTCCGCCCCATATTTTGTTATCCCGTACATTGTCCTAGGTTTTATAATTGTGAGGACAGGAACATTCTCCTTTGGCGTTTCAGGCCCGAATACGCCGATTGTGCTCGGGATCATGACCCTTTCAACCGAATTAATCCTTGAACTCTCGAGAACGTTGAAAGTCCCTTGCATGTTTACTGAGAAGGCAAGAGTCGGGTTCTTTTCTCCATCGGCGGATAGTATGGCTGCCAGATGGAATACCGTGTCTATCCCATTCTCCCTTATGACCGCGTCCATGGCTGTCCTGTCGAGAACATTCATGGAAACAAATCTGACGCCTTCCGGAAGGGTACACTTTTTGATGTCACTTGCAATAATCCTTTCGGATCCGTACCTGGAAGAAAGTTCAGAGATCAGCTCGCTGCCAACCTGGCCGCATGCACCGGTTACAAGGATATGCTTGAATACCATGATCATCCATCGTAAGGAAAATTAAAAATCTATGCGGCATTTTTAGGCAAAAATTATATGAAAAATAAGGCTACTATATCATGAATAAGACAGGTTGGGTAGCTGACGAGATATCTGAACTCAAGGCAAGTGGTAGATACGTTCCCATAAGGGTTTTACAGAGCGCTCAGGGATCATGGGTAACGATAGACGGAGCCAGGAAACTGAACATGTGCTCCAATAATTATCTCGGCCTGGCCAATAATCCTGAAACAGTAAAAAGTGCCATAGACTCACTTAGAAATTATGGAGTAGGCGCAGGTGCTGTAAGATCCATAGCCGGCACAGAGGAGATACATATTGCACTGGAAAAAAAGATAGCTGCGTTTAAGCACATGGAGGCATCTGTTGTATTCCAGGGAGGTCTGTTGGCAAACACCGGCACTATTCCAGTCCTTGTTGGCAAGGATGATATTGTCTTCAGCGAGGAACTTAATCACGCCAGTATAATAGATGGAGTGCGACTGAGTTCTGCCAAACGGGTTATGTACAGGCATATGGACATGCAGGACCTCAGGAACCAGCTCAAGGAACATCGATCGGAGGGTAGGCGTGCGCTGATTATAACCGATGGGGTATTCAGTATGGACGGGGATATTGCGCCCCTTCCGGAGATTGTGGATCTTTCTGACGAATTCGACGCGATGTCATATGTAGACGATGCACATGGTGAAGGAGTTCTCGGAGACCATGGCAGAGGTATAGTGGATCACTTCAATCTATCCAAAAGAATAGATGTGGAGATGGGGACATTCTCCAAGGCGCTCGGAGCCGTTGGGGGCTTTTCAGCGGGTTCATATAGTCTGGCAGACCTGATCAAGCAGAGATCCAGGCCTTTCCTCTTCAGCAGCGCGATGAATCCTGCGGATGCGGCTGCAGTTCTTAAGTCCATTGAAATCCTTGAACGCGATGATTCGCTCCTCAAGAAGCTATGGGATAATGCAACATACCTCAAGAAGGGACTTGGAAATCTCGGATTCAACACAGGAACAAGCAAAACACCCATAACACCAGTGATAGTTGGTGATGAAAAGAAAACGCTGGAGCTCAGCAAGCAGCTGTTTGAGAATGAGAATGTCTTCGCATCCCCCATAGTTTTTCCAACTGTGCCTAAAGGAACCGCTAGAATCAGGCTGATGCCTTCTGCAGTACATAGCAGGGATGACCTTAATGTCGCAATCGAGGCCTTCAGGAAAATCGGGAAAGCCCTTGGTCTCATCGGGTGACTGCTCTCCGGTAGGGAGTTCCAGCTCGTTCGTTCAGAGGGAAATTGGATATCCAGTCTACACATTCCGGGAGAACCTGTTCTCGTGCACCGTCATAGACAGACCTAACAGGTTCGTGGTGAATGTATCAAGAGAAGGGGAGATACTGAAATGCCACCTGCACGATCCGGGAAGACTGAAGGAGCTGATATACGAAGGCGCCAGAGTCCTCGTGCGCCCGGCAGAAGGTGAGAAGACAAAATTTTCCATAACAGCTGCACGCGAAAACTCAAGGTGGATAGTTACAGATACACGGATCCACTCAGACATTGCCTCTCGTTTCATTAACCCGAAAGCGAGACGAGAGGTGGCTGTGGGAAAGAAGAGGATAGACTTTGTGCACGGGAACCATTACATTGAGGTAAAGGGCTGCACCCTTGTCGTGGATCACATTGCGAAATTCCCTGATGCCCCGACCAAACGCGGAAAGGAACACATGGATCTGCTTGCGCAACTGGTGAAGGATGGATATGAAGCCACTGTGGTGGTGCTCGTTATGAGGGATGATGCATCGTGTTTCATGCCCAACCGTGATACTGATCCAGATTTCGCAAGGTCTTTCTCCATTGCATTGGCAGCTGGGGTGGGATTGAGAATACTGGAGTTCTCGCTTTCAGGTAACTCTGTTGTGTACCGTGGAGACATTGAGCTCTGTACGGACCATGGAACTTTTATAAAATAGAGGGCGTTGAGAGTACATGGCTTCATTAATCCTGTCAACTGTGTCAAAGATGGAGGATGCACAGAGAATTGCCGAAATATTGGTTACGGAAAGACTGGCGGCCTGTGTGAACATAATCGGATCCGTTAATTCGGTATACAGATGGAGAGACAAAATTGAGCGAAATCAGGAGATATTGCTGGTGATAAAGACATCGAGGGAGAGGTCAAAGAGTGCCATGTACCGTCTCACGGAGATCCATCCCTATGAAGTTCCGGAGGCTATTGCACTTGAAACCTCCGACGGAAGCTCAAAGTACCTGAAATGGATTGAAGACAGCACTGTTATGCGGTAATTTCATGAGCAGGAAAGCAGTTGAAAAGAACATTCGTGAAATATACAGAAGGATAAGAGAACAAAGCCCCCCTCACCACTTTGAATTCAGTGACCCCTTCTGGGTGCTCATCACAACTATGCTCTCTCACCGGACCAGGGATGAGGTAACTGATGCGGCTGCAAGATCGCTTTACAACAGATACGGAGATTCCAGAGGACTTTCCACAGCCAGGTATGAAGACGTGAAAGACCTGATTTCCAGGGTTGGGTTCAGCACAGTAAAGGCAGCGAGAGTGGTGGAGGTTGCGCGGATTATCGAAGAGAAATATGGCGGCAAAGTTCCAGGCGATATTGAAAAACTTACTGAACTGCCAGGAGTCGGCAGGAAAACTGCCAATGTTGTTCTTGCAGATTCATTCGGGATACCGGCAATAGCTGTTGACACCCATGTGCAGAGGATTGCAACAAGGCTGGGTATTACCCGGTCCGACGACCCAGAGGATACCGAGCGTATTCTCGAGAAAATAGTGCCAAGGGAACTATGGCTGGGCTTCAATCCAACCCTGGTTGAATTCGGGAAACATGTATGCCGTCCCATAGGACCCAAGTGTGACATTTGCAAAATCAGTGAGTACTGCGATTATTACTCAAAACGGAAAAAATCGTGAGTCAGATTCACCTTTCCATATCCATAGGAATACAATTTAGATTATTCTCGAGAGATATAAACCCGCAAGATTTTTAATATAGTTGTATATCTGCACACATCGACGCGGATTTTTATGAGCAGTGAAGAAAACTTTGATGTTGTAGTGGCAGGAGCAGGTTTGTCCGGCAATCTTGCGGCAACTATGGCTGCCAGGGCTGGTCTCAATGTGCTGATGGTTGATAGAAACCCACAGAATGAGGTAGGCAAGAAGACAGTCTGGGGATGGACATGCGGGGATGCCGTAGCAGGAAGCCACATTGATTTTATTACAAAGAAGACAGGTGTTTCATTTTCCAAACCAGAACTTGACAGGAGAGTGGATGGTGTTTATGCCCTGTCGCCAGATCTTGAGACTAAATTCATGTTTGATGGCGTTGGCTATACGCTGGACCGACCTGAATTCGAATCAAAACTGCTTGACATCTCGTTGAAGAGTGGTGTTCACTACATTCCAGAATTCGAGGTCGAGGCACCTATCATAGAAAACAATTACGTGAAGGGCATCAAGGGAAAGAACAGATCGAAGGAGATCAAGACATTTACCGGCAAGGTTGTCATTGATTCACTGGGTATTTCTACTGTCATCAGGCGTAAACTGCCGGAGAACCCATATGTCGATAGAACTGTGGACATAGACGACATCGAATCAACCGGGAGGTATATCTACGAATTTGAGCTTGATCACGAAGACCTGAAATATTATGATCCTGAGAATGCCCTTATCCACCTGAACAATGATCTTGCGCCCGGAGGATACGGATGGGTTTTCCCCAAGAGCGGAAAGCGTATAAATATCGGCCTCGGGGTTCAGAAACGCAGCCTTGATCTGAAGAACAAGAAGACTGGCAGGAACGATAACCTGCAATCCCTTATAGATAAATACGTGAAGTGGTGCACAGTTTTCAAGGATCTTAAGCTCTTCAACAAGAACAATAACGGCAAGGGAAACTGGTCGGTTGCAGTAAGGAGACAGATGGAATCCCTGGTATTCAATGGATATCTTGGAGCTGGGGACAGCATGGCGATGCCAAACCCAATAAGCGCCGGAGGAATAGGGCCTGCCCTCATATCGGGAGTACTCGCTGGGGAAAACGCCGTGAGGGCCATAGAAAACAATGACGTGAGCCTGAATGGGCTGTGGAAGTACAACGTGGATTACAACGAGGCTTATGGCAAGCGAACCGCCGGAATGGAAATATTCAGGATATACCTGCAATCTCTCGACAATGACGTCCTGAACTACGGAATGAAGAATTTCCTCACAAGAAAAGAGGCTTCTGACATCACACTTGGACTCATACCCGAACTCAGCATGGCTTCAAAATTCATGATGGTCATGAAGGGAGCAAGAAACATAGGAGCTTTCAGGAACCTGGTTTATGCCGTCAGAAAAATGCAGAAGATGAACCAGATTTATGACAATTATCCAAAGAACCCGGCGGATTTCATGAAATGGAGACCACTTGTTACCGAGGAAATAGAGGAAGCCAAGAAGCGCTTTCCACTTTCCTGAATTTACAAATACAATTGTAAGCTGGATTAAGATTCCGGATCACGTTCCTGGGAGCCGTAATGGTTACGTTCAGAAGGTGTGATTGTTGTATGACATTATAGTGGTAGGCGGAGGACCATCCGGGTGCGCTGCTTCAAGGAGAAGTGCTGAACTTGGGCTCAGCACCTTGATGGTCGACGGCAGGATTGAGATAGGATCCCCCCTGAGGGATTATGAGATTCTTTCCAGAAGTGGTCTGGAAAGAATGGGTGTAGAGATTGAGAAACACTGGATGGACCGATCACTCCGTGAAATTCGCATATTTGTTGGCGAAGCCAATGCATCAATCTTTCTTGACGACATGGAATTTTACAGCGTTGAGATGGATAAGTTTGAGAAACACCTTGCTGCTCTATCCTCTGAAGCAGGTGCCGACATTCAGATAAAAACAGAAGCCATCTCTCCTGTGCTTAATTCAGGTTCAATAACCGGGGTCAGGTTAAGGACCGGCCAGACAGTCAGGGATGAGAAATGCCGGGCCGTCATATTTGCCGGAGGGCTTGACTCTACATTCATGAGAAATATGCCTGAACTGGTGATTTCAAGAGGTGAACGTGTTGCAAGGAGTTTCCAGTACAGGGTTGTCGGAAATTTTGAAAACCGCAAAAGCATTGACATTTACCCGGGTGGAGATATGCGTTCACTGTATGCAGTGATACCCAAGGAGGATAATATAGCCAACATCGTTGCGCTTGGATTGGACGATGACTTCGATCCGGTACAATCTATTTCTGCCTTTATCAACAATACCCTGAAGATCAGTAGCTGGGGCAGCCTGCAGGAAGTGTCAGCGGAAATTAACCGGACAGGATATCCGGAGAAACTTGGGATGCCTGGCATGCTGCTTGCCGGTGACTCCACCGGGATAAATTCAGGCTGCTGGGCAATGGGCGTAGAGAACGCATACGTTTCTGGAATGATTGCTGCGGAGTCCTTAAACCAGATGCTTGTTTCCGGAACATTCAACCTTATCACAGAATATGAGAAAAAAATCAGGGAACTGTCGATGGGCACTGATAAGAGAGGATTTATGAACATGATCGCCGGGCTGGACAGTAAGACCTTCAGAAACAGGCTGGAATCGAGATCAAACTTTCATTTCCGTGGGAAAGGAAATTTTTCTGATATTTTGGGAAGCATACTATAGCGCTATTTCATAAGTTCTTCTTCCAGACCGAAATTGCCTGCCTTCATCTGTGATCGAAGCATTTTCTTGAATCCCCTGTTTCCCTTCATCAGCTTAAGGTTGTTTTTCATGCCCTTGTATTCCTTTAGAAGATTCCTTACATCTGCCTCTGTTTTTCCAGAACCCCTGGCAACACGTGCTATCCTTTTGGAGTTTATTATCTCAGGGTCCTCAAGTTCACTGAACGTCATGGAATCCATTATGACCCTGTAATTGTAAAGCTTGTTTCCGGCATTCTCCACATCCGCCTGGTTTATTTTTGGCCCACCGGGGAGTTTTGATAGCGGAAGTGAATCAACCAGTTTCTGCAAAATTCCCGGCTGTGAGAATTTTTCCCATACGTCATACATGTCCTTGAGGTTGAACTTCCCCGACATTAGCTTGTTAACCGATTCTTCTGCTTCCTGCTCGGTAATGTTGGTCTCCTTGAAAGCCTCCATCAGGCTTTCCAGATCACCAAGCCCCAGCAGTCTAGAGAGAAACTTCTTCGGGTTGAAGATTTCAAAATCATCCATATGTTCTCCTGTTCCAATAAAATAAACAGGAGTGTTTATTTCGGCTACGGCACTCAGAACTCCTCCCCCCTTTCCTGTTCCGTCCATCTTGGTTATTATAACGCCGGTTATTCCGACGGCTTCGTTCAGGGTCTTTGCCTGTGGGCCAGCCTGCTGTCCGATAGTGGCATCCATAACAAGAAGCACTTCATCCGGCTGGACATGCTTCTTAAGGTCACTTATCTCTCTTACAAGCCCGGCATCAAGAGAATCCCTGCCACTGGTATCTATGATCCTTACTGCAGTGTCTGAAAGAGATTTCAACCCATTCTTAGTGGTTGAAAGTGCATCCCTGGAACCTTTTTCACCATAGAATTTCACGTTCAGTTGCTGTGCTATGTGCTGAAGCTGCTCATATGCAGCAGGTCTGTGAATGTCTGCAGCAATAAGTCCTGTGTTGAGACCTTTCTTTGTGAAAAATTTGGCCAGTTTCCCTGCTGAGGTCGTCTTTCCCTGCCCATAGAGACCGACAAGCATTATTACCTGAGGTTTCAAGCTGATGCCTGATTCAGTTCCCAGAATCTTCAGGAGTTCGTCGTATATGATCTTGACAACAAAGTCCTGCTGCGGCATTCCTGCAGGAGGCTTTTCTTCAAGAGCTCTCTGTCTGACTGTATTTGTCAAGTTCAGTGCCAGCTTCACATTCACGTCCGCCTTGAGGAGTGCTCTCTGTATATCCCTTGATACCTCATCAAGCAGTTCCTTGTCCACATAACCTGATCTTGAGATTTTTCTAATGGTGTCGCGAAGCGAACTAGCTAGATTGTCCAGAACCATGATGCCTTAAGATAAAATATGGTTATATAATCATATCGCGGAAGTCAGTATTCTCGCCACCTGTACCCACAGGACTGGCAGGTGTAGAATTTTGTCTCGGGTTCGTCGGCTGACCGAGTCTGCTTGAGAAGATAGTATGCTCCCTGATGTTTGCATTTCGGACAAACTGCATCGGAATCAAGAGGTTCCGCGCTTTTTTCTTCCTTAATCATTATTGCTTCCTTGGAATTGCCGTGATTCAGGATCTGTGAATTCAGGCCATCTTTCTTTGTCTTCTTGACTTCATAGCCACAATTGTTGCAGATGTACTTGTCTCTAGTAGGGGTCATCAGTGAACCACATTTGCTACAGAACATAACTCTCATTATTGCATAACTCTATTTAAACTGATTTATTTTCATAGTTTTGATATCGTCAGCCTTATTATTTAGGCTTCATTAGCATGGCAATGTATGACGAAGATAGAACAAAAGAGTTTCTCACGAAATACAGGAATGTCGCCGTTGTAGGAATATCTGACAAGCCTGAAAGACCTAGCTACGACGTCTCGACCTACCTTGTAAGGAATGGCTTTAACGTGATCCCGATTAACCCTTCCTTGGAATCATGGAACGGAATCAGGGCCTATCCGGATCTCTCTTCGGTCCCTTCTGGAACGAGGATTGATATCATAGACATTTTCAGGAAATCTGAACAGGTGCTGCCGATAGTAGAGGAAGCCCTAAAACTTAATCCCAAAGTTATCTGGATGCAGGAAGGCGTCATAAACTTTGAAGCTGCTGAGCTTGCAAAAAAGAACAATGTGAATGTTGTTATGGACAGGTGCATGAAGAAGGAGCACGTGAAGAATAAGAACCACTGAGTTTGCAGCAAATGGATTCATCTGCTATTCTCACTGATGATCCTGAATTTGGCACCAATCATTCCTCTTTCCAGTTGAATTTCCAGATAGACATAACAAAGATCACCACCGCCACGACAAGGCTTACAGCAAGATCGAACCACGCCGCAGGATAGTTTGTGTATAATGTCACGGAGTTAAGCCCGTCGATTATATAGTACAGTGGAAGGAGATGAGCAAATGACTGCAGCCATGCTGGCATTATGGATATGGGAAAGAATGTTCCCGCGAGAAACATCATGGGGAATGTTATTACATTCCCTATGACTGAAGACCCCTCTTCTGACTTTGCTATGGCTCCGGCCAGTATCCCCAGGGATGTGAACATGAATACTCCTATCACTATGAAGGCGGCCATGAAAAGGTTGATCGCCATGCTGGCATTGAAAACAAAAGTTCCGATGGCAACTATCTCTGCAGCAGAAAGGGCGGAAACAATCAGGTACCAGAGAAACTTGGATATGAACCACTCTGATTTTGTTAGCGGAGTGAGGGAAAGCTGCCTGAATATTTTGTCGCGTTTATATGAACTTACGACATAGGTCATTGAAAACATGGGAGAAATAAGTACGACGAAACCTATGAGGCCGGGCATGAGGTAATCCACGTATCCGGTAGTATGCGTTGTTAACGAGGTGTTCACAGACAAAGATACTACGGTGCTTGTGTTAGAGAGCCTGTTATTGATTACCTGAACAGCAAAGCTGATAGCCTCCTGGGCCGCCCCACTTGTCGACACTGCCGGGTTGTCATAATAAACCAGGGTAGCACTTCCACCTTTCGCGGAAGCAGTGAAGTTAGCAGGGATGAGAAGAGCATCCGAAATTGAATTTTCGGAAATATATGTGTGTATATTCACGTTGCTTGGAATCATATTTACGGTTACGACATGCGTCTCATTCAACGAAGCCATGAACTGGGACGACAGGTTTCCGCCTGAATCAAGGTTCTGTACGTATAGCGGGACCTGTGAACTTCCGGTTCCGGAAAATATAGATCCAAATATCAGCATTAGGATTATGGGAAATATGAAGACAAAGAAGACTGCGGAACCACTTCGAGTATAGTTCTTAGCATAAACTTTCAGATCGGCAAAAATGTTCTTCAGTTTCATCTTATTCTCCATTCTCCTTTACCATGTTCACAAAGATATCATCAAGGGTGTCTTCTTTCAAGGAAAGCCTGGGCAGATCAATTCCTCTCTTCTCAGCGTAGGCGAGTATATTGATCAGGTCGTGATTGTTCTTCATAGGTATCACAATATCGTCCCCTGAAACTGTCAAGACCAGGCCAAGATCCTTACTCAGGTGCATCGCAAGATTATCGGCATTCTGGATGTGCAGTTTCCTGCCAGTTCCCATCTTCCTGATGATCTCGTCCGGAGTTCCCTCTACCACCATACTTCCGTGATCCATTATGCCCACGCGGTCAGCTAGTATTTCCGCCTCCTCCAGATAATGCGTTGTCAGTATGACGGTCCTTTGCTCTGCCTTAAGCTTAATTATCAGGTCCCAGATCTTTCTCCTTGCCTGAGGGTCCAGTCCCGTGGTAGGCTCATCAAGGAACACAATCCGCGGGTCGTTGACAAGAGCAAGGCATATACCTACCTTCTGCTTCTGCCCACCTGAGAGGTTGATGAAACGCACATCCCCAGAATCCTCGAGTTCTACAAGTTTCAGCAATTCCTTGGCCTTATTCTGAACGTTGAAAAGACTACAGAAATACGAGATTGCTTCCTTGGGCGTTATCCTCTCCATGAATCTGAAGTCCTGGGGCATTATGCCAACCTTGTTTCTTAAGTGCGAGGCGTGATGCCATGGATCCTGTCCAAGCACAGTCACCTTTCCGCTGTCAGGGTGCCTTATGCCTTCGAGTATCTCTACTGTTGTGGTTTTTCCTGCGCCATTGGAGCCCAACAGGCTGTAAATTTCGCCGCCATAGACATTGAAGGTAAGACCATCAACAGCCCGAATCGA
>JAJYUG010000011.1:0-13500 GCA_021792655.1 Thermoplasmata archaeon
GCGAATAACATATTGACAATTCTAGCTTTCCACACTTCATCAGAAAAGGAAGACTCCTCCTCGTATGAACTACCGAATGCTTCCGAAAAAGCCTTCAGAGACTCAAGGCGCAGAGCCCGGAAATCAGCATATCTTTCAGGACCTAACCTGCTTATTGTAATATCGTCAAAATTTATGTCACGCTTCTTTATCATTTTCCGCACCAAGGTTATTTCAGGTTATTTATAAACTCTCATGCGCCACAGTACAGTTTCATTACAACGCAGTAAAGACTCAGGTTGCTTACTTTTGTATGAAACAAAATCCACCCTCATTTCCATCAAGAACAAACCTGAACCTTATATCGTCAGAGCCAGATGATAAGCTGCAGCAACGGACAATTGAGCCGATGAACATTATGCCAGCCATGAAATCAATTCTCGCCTTCACACTTTCTAAGTTGGCTGGAAGAAACAACCTCGCTTAGCTGCAGTTTCCACAATTCAGATCCTTCAATCACCTTATTCAATATTCTCAGCAGTGAGTGGGTTTGTTGAGTTGGAACAATCATTGTCAGGTTTACTGCCATGCCTGAAGCTGACCCAAAAAAACCACGAAGGAGTATATATTCTGATGACAGCAGTTCCACAATGTGTACTATCAGCGGGTTGTTGGTATAAAATGACACCAGATTATCATCTAAATCCGACACCATTTCCGGTTGCAGGATTTCTGGAATTCCATCATTTAGCTTCTTTCCAAAAGTTTTTACCCCTTTGTCAAGAAAATTTCCCATTACAAAAAACATTTCATCAACTCTCCCGATACCGGTGTGTTTTTCTTCCATGTATGTGATTTCCATGCTTACAGCAGTATACTCCTCCTTTTCGTCAATAACGCCAAGCACTGTACGCCTTTCATTCATCTCTCTCAAATATTCCACACGAATGTCGCTTTCATCGTTGATTGAGAGTAAGAGTTGTTGTGAAATGTAAGGCAATTCGGCTCCGTTGAAAACGAAGTGCACGTAGACTCTACCTCTGTCAACATACGAATTATTGATGGTCAGGCTTTTTGCTCCAGCTACAGCCGCTTTGAGGGGAAGACCATATGCCCACTTAATCTGATCAATGTTTCTTCTTACCTGCCACACATCGTCATAGAATTTCGCTTCTACTCGGTTAAGGAACATTTTTTTGTCCGGAAAGTTTTCAGAACCTCTTGGTAGTAAAAGGTTGAAGAACACATTCTCTCCGACGAAGCTTATGCCGATGGGTGCCCAGAAAGTAGATCCCCATATAAAGTTCGAATCCGGCTCACCTATGCCTGGCCTTGAGAGCAGGGCCTCGTGATCCATAACTCTGCATATTTCTCGTAGTGTCCTGCAAGTAATGCTTCCAGTAAGTTTCATCTGAGACCGTTTATCCGAGGCTATATTAATTTAATTTCTTATGTATGCTTCTTGATCAGATTACCGTATCACCCTTTGCCAGCCCTCATGGCAGAGAAGAGTGAACCACCTGAGTTTCGGACTGCAAAAAAGAAGGTAGGACTAGGCTTTCTTAGGGGTTCTCTGCATGCCATAGAGATATAGGAAGATAGACAAGATGAGCATCGCAGCCGATATATAGAAGACGAGGTGTACTGAGGAAATGAAACTGCTTGCAGAGAATTTCTCTCCTGTGGAAGAGAGGCCTGAGAATATTGAGTCGAGGTTGCTCCTGCTTGTGGTAGTGCTCATGAAAAGAAAAGCAAGACCGATGCTCATAGTATTCCCGACATTTGTAAGCGTGGTGCTTATCCCGGATGCCAGGCCCCGCCTATATCCGGGAACGGAACTCATTATGGATGATCGGTTGGGGGAGGCGAAGATGCCCATTCCAGATCCAATTAGCGCAAGCGGTAAAATAAGCTGCAATTCTGAAACACCATACGCAATCCGAGTCATAAGAAGGAATCCTATGGATGACAAAATCAGACCTGCGACAACAAAAAATCTCGGGCCGAATCTGTCAGAAAGAACTCCGCTAATCGGTCCCATTATAGACAGAGATATTGACATGGGGACAAGCAAAAGTCCTGCCTGAAGCGGATTAAGACCCATAATTGGTCCCTGCAGGTAAAAAACCATGACAAGAATAAACGACCCCCTGGAAAGAGCATTAAGGAATATGGTCTCGTTCCCGGCAGTGAATTCATGGCTTCTGAAAAGGGAAAAATCAAACATCGGATCTTCGTGTATCTTCTCGATATAGATGAACAGGACAAAGAGCGAGACTGCCCCTCCAAGGAGCAGCGACGTGTAGAGAACTGGTAGTCCTGATATGGCAAAAAGGGTTATGGCAAGTAACAGCAGGACGAGCCCTACTGCAAAGGTTACATTCCCAGCTATGTCTAGGTTATGTGTATGCGAAGGTGATGACAGCTCCTTAAGTTTGAGATGAGCCCATAGAGTTGCAAATATTCCTATTGGGAGGTTAACCCAGAAAATCGATCGCCAACCTAACAGGGTTGTCAGGAGTCCACCAGCGATCAACCCGGTCACGGACCCGACTACGATAGAGACCTGATTTATTCCCAGGGCCATCCCCCTCTCTTCCATTGGGAAGGCATCAGTGATTATTGCCGCGCTGTTGGAAAAAAGGAAACCGGATCCTGTAGCCTGCACAAGCCTGAATCCTATGAGCTCAAATGGTGTCTGTGAGATGCTGCACAACCCGGACCCAATTGTGAATAGGGCGAATCCGAGGTTGTATAGTCTCACACGCCCGAACATGTCGGACAGTCTTCCGAAATTGACAAGAACACTGGCTACAACAAGCTGGTAACCCATGAGAATCCAAAGGAGATCTATGGTAGTCATTCCTCTCATCTGCGATCCGATGGTAGGCAGGGCTATGAGCACGATGTTTGTGTCTATTGAGGACATAAGTACACCCAACGTAGTATTGCTCAGTACAACCCATTTATACTCCGTTCTTTGCATCTCCCGTTCAGTATAATATTTCCGCCTATCTGCAGCTTCTAACTTTCATTTGGCGGTTTTCGCTTAACCGGAATTGCTTAAACATATAAAAACTGGTTCTTTGCTACAAAATAGTTCTTGGCTGAATCTTTCTGGGCAATCATTGATTTATGCTTGATATCTACCTTCTTCACATGAGAGAGTAGAAACTCGACATAAGGTCAACTGCACTGTGTTCATTAAGCGATTCGACATTCACCAGGTCCGGAGTGCCATCTCCGGATTGGGCTGGATTTGTTCCAGAGACAGACGCCCGGGAGAGTGACACTATTGTAACAAAGCGCTGGAAGGCGGTTATCTACGGGACAGAACTTGAACCGCATCTGAGGAGGCGAAAAATAGAGGCAATAGTACTGTGCGGAATTGCGACAACGTGCGGAGTTTAAAGCAATGTTTGGTCCCATTACGAACGCGGATACAACTAGTTGTTTATTGAGGACGACAGGGGAGACGTCCCGGAGGAGTCCACAGGATCGCTATCCAGTACATATTCGGGAGAATCGGAAGGGTAAGATCAACGTCACAGTTACTGAAAATGCTGCGTTCACAATGATCTTACGGGATACAGTTTTTCATTGTGTGAAGAGTTCATTCCTCAGGTAGCATGATCCGTTGATACATTCTACTGAATAGAAAGAGCAGTTGGTGAAAAATTTCCCGGAGACGTCTCCCGCGAATGTCTTGTAGAACATTCTAACAAACCCTCCATGAGATGTGACAAGAACAGTTTTACCCGGAAAGTTACGACAAATCAACTCTCTGGCCTTTATCACCCTGCTCCTAAGCAACTGCACAGATTCGGCCCGTGGGATTTTATCTATGGCGTGGTCCAGCACATTTGCAACCGTTATGCCATACCTTTTGCTGATTTCACTTGAGGTTAGGTCCTCTGCCTCTCCATAATGCCTGTCTCCAAATATTGGAGACTTTCCGGCAAGCGGCACTGAAATTTTTTCTGCCACAATCGAGGCCGTTTCCATAGCCCTGTCAGAATCGCTGCTAAGTACGATATCAATACCCGCGTCCAAAAGGGCCAAAGCTGCTTTTTCCGCTTGTTTAACGCCTGCCTGATTCAGAGAACCGGATTTTCCTCCATGCCACAAGCCATTTGCGTTGTTGTCAGTCTGACCATGCCTGAGCATGTAGATGACGGTCGAATCTTCACCCCGTTTTTCATCTTTCAAATTATGTGTCATCAGTCCAGTAAAAACTGGTTTCTCAATGCTCACCGTGATCGTGATGTCCGTGTTCATGGGTTGCGGTCGTGAGTTCACTTAACTTTCCATCCTTGAATGTGGAAAGAGCCTCATCGACTGAAAGCCCGGCGCCAAGATAGATCTTCAGCTTGCCCCTGGCAAATGTGAAAGCAGGTGCACCAGCTCCGGATAGAATTATTGCTCCTGCACCATGATCAATTGCAGACCTCAGCATCCAGATTCCCCTGGCGGAGGTTGCTTTCAGGGCAGGGTTTTCATATGTATCCAACAGCTTGACTTCTCTTCCGGCATCATATATCCTGACTTCCTGCCCTTCTCCGGGGCCGCTGACCATATTGTCAGTCACTGGGATCGCAATTTTCATAAGAACGATATACCAAATCCACTCATTAAGCTCTCGTGCCTGGAAGTGCAACAATGGCTATTGAGTTAACCGTACTGGCCACGCCGTGAAAATTGGTTTTTATTCGCCCAGCTTCTTTATGGAGACCGCTTTGATGGAGCACTGACAATAACTCGAACGGGATTGCATATGATCCTGTCACAGTCTCAAGCGATTTCAACACGCGATCCGGAAATTTGTTATACCGTAATGATAGTTTTTTATCAATTATCGACGCAGTTTAGTGATTATATATAATCTAAATATCACTATACAGCATTCTTTTATCTTCTTTGTCAGATTCCATCATGGATGGAACAAAAATCAGTATCTCCCATTAAGCTTCTTCTGATGTCGTCCGCAGGAATGTTTCTGGACGGTTACCAGCTCACTGTAGTTGCCCTGGCAATCCTGATAATGAAACCAGACCTCGGCCTTTCAGACTTTGGTGCATCCCTAATGATAGATTCACTGATCCTGGGAACAATAATTGGTGCCGTTTCCGTTGGATACCTTGCAGACAGGTTTGGCAGGAGAAGAATATACATGTACAATCTCCTCTTCTTCCTCATCTTTGGAATCGCTTCGGTTGCCACTTTCAATTTCATCCTTATAGTAGTTTTCAGGGTAATGATGGGTATAGCTGTTGGGGCTGACTATCCTGTCTCGAACTCTTATATCGCTGAAATGGCTCCGGAAAAACTCAGGGGCAAATTCCTCTCCTTCTCTTCAGTCGCATTCGTTATCGGGGCGCTCAGCAGCAGTCTAGTGGCAGCTCTTTTCTTTTACTTCGACTTTCCGGACAGCAGCTGGAGATATATGATCGGCATTGGTCTGATACCTGCAGCTGTGGTGTTGATACTGCGGCTTTCAATGCCGGAGTCAGAAAAGTGGGAAAATTCTCGAAGAGTGAGGAAAAAGGGAGCGGTCAGGGAGATGTTCAGGGGAAAAAGCGCGAAATTCACCATACTCACGTCCGTGATATGGTTCATATATGACATGGGTGCATTCGGGATCGGCCTACTTGTGCCGTCGCTCCTGCAGAGCAGCAACCTGATCGGAAATTACTATGAAAACGCCATCGTGACCTCCGCATTTCTCGTCATCGGCCTCATAAGCGGTGTCATTGTGATAATGCTGGTGGACAAGATAGGCAGGAAATCAATACAGATTCTCGGGTTCCTTGGTATGGGGATCAGCTTAATCCTGATACCATACACATTTTACACATTTCTTATAGTGATACTTGCATTCGCGGAATTCGCGAACGGATGGCCAAGCGCAACAGTTGGAATATTTCCGGCAGAGCTCTCTTCAACAGAGTTCAGGTCAAGTGCTTACGGCCTGGCGGCGACAATAGGGAAACTGGGGGCTGTTGCGGGTGTATTAATCATAGGGAATTCAATCAACCCCTCAAGTTTCTATATATTCACGATCTTCGGCTTGGTAATGTTCTCAGCAATCATCATGACATTGTTCCTCAGGGAGACGCGAAAACTGAAACTTGATGAAATGTTCCTTCCAGAGGTATAATGGTGACCCATGTTTCACAAAACTAGCAGCGGCAGCAAAATATGGTACGAGTTACAGGGAAGTGGAAAGGGAATACTGATCATCCACGGGCTGGGCGGCGATCTTGAAACAATGATGCCGGTTGCACAGAACATTCAGGGAAATTTCACGAAGGTTCTAGTGGATGTTCCATGCCACGGAAAGAGCGATGATTTCGGCATAAGCCTCGAAGACCTCGGATCAGAGTTCATCTCGCTTATGAGAAGTCTCGGTTTCAGGGACTTCTATTCTATAGGAATCAGCCTGGGATCAATCATCCTGGAGGAAATGATGCTGGATCACGGTGAGAATATGGCTAAGAGCGTTTTGATGTCTCCAGCGTCCGAAATAGATTCTGTTGTCATTAACAAGGTAGCGTCCTGGGCAGCATCAGAGAACAGGGTTTCAGCCGATGTCCTGTCGGAAGGTTACCTCGCTACCCACAGGAAGGAGGTCGACGCTTATGACCGGGATCATCCCATGAAACCCGAACGACTCTATCCCCTGATTCCATCGCTTATGAATTTCTCCATAAGGAACAGGCATTCAGATTCCGGATGCCTGCTGCTTGTCGCTCAACATGACAGCATATTCGGTGAGAGAATGTCAGCTGATCTTCGAGAAACCTTCAGCAACTCCAGGGTTATCCAGATGAATTCGGGTCATGCAATACACAGGGAGAACCCATTAGAAGCTGCTCGCATAATTTCAGAATATTTTAGAAAGTGAATAACACAATGAATAAATGGGTTATCTGGGCTTCACCACTCCACCGGATGGTGCCCCTGGCGTCCTGAACCGCAGAAGGAGGGAATAGACAAAACCGCGGTTTCCTCTTCTGGACTCTGATTCCTTAAGTCTCAGGAACAGGAAGGAGGATGCAAACCTTCCGGCTATTATGAACGAATAGGTGAAAGTAAGCGCTTCTCTCAGTCCGTATCTTCCCATGAAGAACTGCAGCAGGTAACCGCCTGCAAGTGCGCCAATAAAGTACATTATGCCGTTGAACCCGTTGAGGATGGAAATATATTCCCCCCTCTGTTCGTCAGGGACAATGTCCAGAACATACGAGTTCATGACTACGTTCTGTATCGCACCAACAACACCGCTGTAGAGCTCCAGCACCACAAACTCGTAAAACGTGGAAAATACGGCATAGAACAGCGGGATCATGCTCAATAGCACACGGTTTGTAAAAATCAGGGGGGGCCTCTTTATGTTGTCAACGAATTTACCCACGATTACCTGCATCATTACAGTCGCTGACAGTGATACTGCGGTCAGGATGGCAACAGTGGAGAGGTCGAAGTGCATTACAAGCACTATGGTTATTGGGAAAACGGGCCACGCCATTGACCAGAAGAATCCCTGGACATTCATGGCAAGGAAGTAGCTGAAGAATGTCTTGTGCTCCCTGATCTGCCTGAAGGTAGTCTTGCTTACAATCCTGACCCTTTCCCTCTTGCGTTCATCGATTCTGGAAAGCATGATTGCAGAGACCACATAGGATCCAGCCGCGAGGCCAAATGGGACCAGTATTATGTCCCTTGCAACAGAATGCAGGAGAAATGAAAGTATAACAAGCGAAATTATCGCCCCGGTCGAAGAGAAGTTGTTGATCACAGACAGGAAATGTCCCCGGGTAGCTGAATCCTCTATCTCTGCGATGAGGGAAAACCAGTTGACGGTGATCATTGCGGACATGAGGGATAGTACGGCATAAACGATGATAAGCTGAACAGGTGAAGTAACCAGTGCCATCAGTGCCCAGAGGACAGCCAGTATTATGCTTCCAATAATCAGGAATGGGAGCCTCTTTCCATATCTATCGCTCAATTTCCCCCACAGCAGTTGTCCCCCATTCGTAAGGGCATTGGAGCTTGACTGCAGCCAACCCATCTCGGCTGCCGAGGCTCCTATCATCACCCCATAGACTCCGACAAATGAGGCCGCCGCGGTTGCTCCGACTGAGATAATGAATGATCTCAGTGCTATTATCCTTCTGTTGCTTACCATCTGTAATGTGCTATCCTCCTACGGGATTCGACATTAATTAAAATAATTATTCAACTCTCAGAGAAATATAAGTAACCGGCAGCGAAAACATTTTGTATACTAAAAAGATTTAGTATACTAAGTGAAAAATTGAAAAAAGTCAAGGTATGTTCACTTTGCAGGAGCCGATCCGTTAAATCCCTCTATGTCAGGGAAAGCATCACGGACCTGAGGATGATGGCACCCGGAAGGAAAAGAGGGTTGAATACGATCTCGCCTGAGAGGTATGGTAAAGTTATGAAAAATGCCGTAACCAGGCAGAGATTTACTCCCTTCGGCGTTGTGTGCCTGAAGTGTGGGTTTGTGACCATTACCAATTCCAGCTACGTGTTCAGGTCCAGGAAGCCACCGGTCAAGCCAAAGCCGAAACCAACCCAGGAGAACATCGAAGATCTCAAGAGGAAACTGGAATCGCACTGGGTGAAATGACCCTATTCTTTTGTCCGGAACATGTAGACCAGAGGCAGGGTCGCCAGCGAAAAAATGGCAAGGAACAACCAGGACACTGAAAAGCCATAGGGAATGAGAAATGCAAAGACAAGTGGAACAAGCGACCCTATTCCCAGCTGTATGGAATTCATCAGGCCGACGTTGAGAGGAATATATCTCCGATCGCTATCCAGTCTGATTACGGCTGTGTATTGAAGGGAAAAAATTACAACGGCAAAAACACCGTTCAGTGCAACCACAGTCCACAGCGTGTATCCACTGTCTATGGGCAGAAGCAGGAGTGAAAGAGATAATATCATTGTGAGAACGACTGATGTCCGGATCGGCCGCCCCTTCCTGAAGAAGGCAGTCAATAAGCCACCAACTATTCCCAGGAACATTATAGCAGATCCCATCAATCCAGCTACCAGTCCGGAGAAGCCGTATGTTTCAGCAAATGTCTTGAAATACTCGGCAAGGGTGAAATTCAACGCCCAGAATCCGGCAAACCCGAGCGACAGGTACCATATTCTCCTGTCAAGGATTCTTGTCCTTATGCTTCCTGCATTGAACTGTTCACTCTTCTGCCCTCCCGGCACCACAGCAATGAAGATAAGTGCAGAAGCCAGAGTTATAATGCCGCTGACGAGAAAACTCCCCTGCCATCCTGTGTATTCTATCAGCGGTATGGATGCAAAGATGCCAACGCCTGCTCCGATGCTGAAGAACCCGTTGTAGAGACCAACCATCTGGGGAAGGCTGTCGTAATAAATTTCGCTCAGCACACCGATAGCGGAAGAGAAAAAGAACGCAGCTCCTATTCCGGTGACAAATCTCATTATGACAAATATGGAAAAGGACGGCGACAGAGCAGACCCTATAACAGCAAGGGACATCAGGATCAAGCCGATTGCTGATGTATTCTTACTTCCTATCCTTGACGCTATAATTCCTGCGGGAACCTGGAAGATTCCGGCTCCAACAAGGAACGCTGCCAGGATAAGTCCCGTGAGAGCAAACGGGACGTGATATGTGGAGCTTATGTCCAAAAGGGCTGGGGAAACATTATACCAGTTCATGGCATAAAATAACCTGCCAGCCATTATGGTGGTTCCGGAAAGAATGTTTCTTGCCATTTGCCAACCGATGTTTGAACATGATGCCGCGGAATTATTTAACCTGCTCGCGAACAGGGCTTTGCTATGTGGGCATAGGTCATTACCGCCCGTTTCGAAAGTAATATAAGAGCAATGAATATAGGAAAGGGGAAATGGAGAACAAAGAAGAAATTCTGGGATGGCTCTCCTCTGGAAACAACGAATCGTCAAACATTATCGATCTCAAGTGGGTAGTTACCGAGGAGGAAGGGCACATGAAGCTGGTGAACGAGAAAGTTCCATTCACCCTGTTCATTGGTTTTCATCCTGGAACCATGCACGTAAAGGTGAAAACGGGAATAGAAACTGCAGTCATAGACCAGAATGTCAGGCTGGCCACCTATCACTCGCTGCTCATACTCAACAGCCAGGCAGAACTTGTAAAATTCATGCTGGAGGGAACCAACGAGGAAATTGTTGCAAGATCCGACATCCAGACCCAATCACTGACGAAGGTAGAGCTGAATGAGAGTTTCAACAAGTTGCTGAGCGCCCTTTATATGATGGTAAAGGCCCTCAAACTGGAGGAGCAATTCAATCGGCAGATAACAGAGAGAATGATAATGATGATACAGGGGATGGTCCAGGACGGAAAGTCTCGGGACGAGATAAGAGGCTACTTGATAAAGGAGATCGGATTAAAAGGCGACGAGGCGGACAAGTTCCTTGGAGAGGTTATGCCGGACGATCGATCCAGCGAGGGCATGTACAGGTAGGTGTTTAATTGCCAAGACAAAAGATTTCTGATCTTAAGGAAGAAATAAAAGACGTTTCAATGAAAGCTAAGATTGTCAGCATATCGAGCAGGAACATACATAATGAGCGGGGGGAGAGCACGTATTTCTACGGCTACCTGGGTGACGAAACAGGTACGATACCGTACACGGCCTGGGCGTTCCCTTCCAGCCTGAAGGTGGGCGATGTAATAGATATGAAGAATGTCTACACCAAGAAGTACAACGACACCATCAGGGTTTATCTCGATTCCCGGTCTGAAGTCATCCTGGACCCTTCCGGCAGCATCGAGGTAAAGAGGGTCTACAGGGAATACAAGATCAAGGACCTTTCACTCAAGGATCAGTATGTGGATGTCAGGGGAATAGCCAGATCCATAAGGGCCAGAGAATATGAGAAGGATGGCAAGAAGCAGAAGGTTTACCAGGGATTTCTGGAAGATGAGAGCGGTAGGGTAAGGGTCTCGTCCTTCGGCAGGGAAATACCTGAGAATAAGCCAATCAGGGCAATCGGGGCGAGAGTGACGGAATTCAACGGCAGGATATCTCTGTCCATTAACGACAAGACCGAGATCAAGCAGTCCGAAGAAATCATCATTCCCCAGTACAGGATGTATTTCCTCCAGGATGTTCATGGTCCGGTTGGTGGTATAACAATAACTGGATTTGTAGTTTCCGTTGGAGAGAAGAGCGGCATTATATACCGCTGCGAGGAATGTTCCAAAACCATACAGGATGGATCGTGCCCGGAACATCCGGATGCCAGGAAGATCGAGGATGTCTTTGCATATTTTACGATTGATGATGGGACCGGTTCCATGCAGTGCAGTGCCGGGTCAGATCCGCTTCTGTCCTTCCTGAAGATAGGGAAAGAGGCAATCACGAACGTGGACGGAAAGGGAAAGGACGAAATCCATGCAGCCATAAGGAATGCCCTTTTTGGGACTCCGTTGATTGCCACTGGAGAATTCAGAAGACTGAAGGAGGATCTATCCTTCAGAATCGAGGCGATGAGAAAGGTGGAAAAACCTGACCTGAAGGCAATATCTTCTGCAATGGAGGCAGACCTATGATAGCAGGAAAGAAGAGGGAGCCCGCAAAGTGGATACTATCAAAGGAGCTCAAGGACACCAGCGTGATTGAGGAGACTCAGGGCGAGGAACAGGGCAAGCCTTACATAGTGACGCCTCTGGGTACAAGGGTGAAAAGAGTGATCATAGCTGGTACGATCACGTCCAGCAGCGTGGAAGACAACCTGACCAAGGCGACTGTGGCGGATAATTCAGGGGCTTTTTACGTCAGCGCATTTGCGTCTGGCTACAATGCAGATGCAAAATTCGCCCTTGATTCCATGGATCATGGATCGACAGTCATGCTAATGGGAAGGGTAAATCCATTCAAGACAGAAGAGGGGGTGTTCTATTTCAACATAAATCCTGAAATCGTTGTCCGCACAGATTCTCCTGGAATTGAGATGTGGAAATCGAGGACAGTATGGATCGCCACGAGGAAGATCTATGCAATCAGGGAGGCTTTCAAGTCAGAGGAGAGCGACTCGAATCATCTCTCCGGGCTGGGATATTCTGCAGAGGAATCCGAATGTGCCTTAAGGGCCAGGAAATATTATCATGACTATGATTTCCAGGAGTTCGCGAAGATTGCAGAAAGCGTGCTGAAATTCAGTCAGGAGGACAGCAGGAATGCCGAGCTCAAGGACATCATACTCGCGGCAATCAGGAAAAATGACAATGACGGTAAGGGGTGCAGGTACGAGGACATCCTCTCTGCGACTCTCAGGGACGGAGTTGAAAGGGTGCAGGTCGACGAAATCCTTAACACCCTTGGATCTGAAGGGGAAATTTATGAAGTGTCGCTGAAGAGATTCAAGGCAATCTGAGGCATGGTTCAATTGGGGATAAAGGAAAGAATTGCGAGCGAAATTTTGCTTTACAGGGAAAATAACGCCCGCCTGAAAATAGAAATATCCGCGCTGGAAAAGAAGGTGGACAGGAAGAAGCAGGAATTCCTTGACGTTGAAAGCGACATGGAGGAATCTGACAGCATTTTTGAAATTCTGGCGGATAAACAGAGGAGAATGGGAATTGAACCTCCAGAAAGAGATTAGCAAGATTATGAACCTGAGTTCGCAGGAGATGGATGACCTGATTGCCAGTGCGGTCCAGTTAGAGCCCACGGTGAAAGAACTGATGAAGGAGTACAAGCAGTTCTCCGACATGATGGCACGAAAGTCGAGGCTTACATTGCTCGAATCAAACTACGACTACCTGATCTTCCGGGCAAAATTTGAGATGCGGAAGAATTTTATTGCTATCCGGGAAATGATAAAGAATCTTGGTAATGATGATCACGCAACGATAAAAGAATTGCTGGATAGAATTTCAGAACTTGAAGTGACGTATGGAACGGAAAGCGATCAGTTCAAGGGATAATTGAGAAACTGGAAGTTTGTGTTCCTGTACTCGCAGAGAAAGTGAAAGGTAACTTGCCTTTAGACGCTTGGTAAAAAAGTTGTGAGCATTCGTTTTGGCACATGAGGATCGGGGTTACTGCTCATAAGTATTTTCAGAGTTAATCGGCGGTTCATAAACTCTGGCTGAACATAAACATTAAATAGTTGTAAAGCAGGTATTTAGAACTTATGTATTTTGACACTCATATATATGGCTAATATTTATTATTGAGACAGAGACTGATCTTCTGGTGATCATATGGCGGATAAATTGTCTCTCTTGCTGGTATCTGGAACAGCGGATAAGCTGATGGCTGGTGCGATAATCGCTTCCGGCGCGATTGCAAACGACATGGACGTTGACATTTTTGTGAGTTTCTGGGGGCTAATGGAATTCAAGAAGGGTTCAAAGGGAAAAATGAATCTGAGCTACGACGGCAAGGATATTGAAAAAGAGGTGCTCCAGAAAATGAAGGAGAAGAAGATACCGTCATGGCTGGA
>JAJYUG010000011.1:13600-30746 GCA_021792655.1 Thermoplasmata archaeon
CATTACTTCAAGCCGGACGGCATACAGATCCCACTCAGCCTGAAGCCGTACAAGAAAAGTGTGAAAAATCCAGTCTTCCTGTTCAACGCCGGAATACAGTATATCAGGGACGAAGTGATCAGGATCGACATAAACCAGAGGTTTGTGTCTGCAAAATCAGGTAAGTCATACGACTATGACTATCTAATCATAGCAACTGGAAACAGGTTCACTCCAGAGGATGTCCCCGGATACGAGGGTGAGGCAAAACACTTCTATGATTTGCAGCCTGCACTGGGCCTGAAGGAGGACCTAGCACGCTTCAATGGCGGGGATATCGTAGTGGGGCAGGCAAGTGTACCAATACAGTGCCCTCCCGCACCATACGAATTCACTTTCCTCCTGGACCAGTATCTCAGGAACCGCGGGATCCGGGATAAGACACACATTCACTATATCTATCCACTGAACCGTGTGTTCACAATGTCAACCGTCGCAAGGTTCATTGATGAGCTGTTCGAGGAAAAGGGGATAATGACACATACACTGTTCAACGTCGATAACATAGATACAAAGAACAAGAGGGTAAATTCAATCGAGGGAGAGTCCGTGAATTACGACATGCTGATTCTTGTACCCCCTCACAGGGGACAGAAAGTCATAACCGAATCCGGGCTTGCAGACGAAATTGGATACATCGATGTGGACAGGCATAAGTTGACTTATAAAGACAACGATGATGTCTTTGCCATAGGAGACGCAACAAATCTGCCGGTTTCCAAGGCCGGGGCCGCGGCACATTTCCAGTCGGGATACCTGGCTCACCATATAGCAGCAGATATCGGAGGTGCAGCTTACGAGGAGGAATACAATGGAGAATGCGCATGTACCACGGTAACTGGAAAGGATAATGCAATAACCCTTTTCTTCAGCTATGACAAGCCTCCCAAGGCAAACTTCAACAGCAAGTCTGACTTCCTCCTGAAGTGGACGTCAGCAGATACCTACTTTTCCGGTATGGTCCGGGGGATAATGTGAGGTGTTCATATGGAAAACGAAGACAGGCTTGAGCCCCTTATAAGGGAAATACTTGAAGACAGTGATTTTCTGGAGGCTATGCTCAATATCCTGAAGAAGATGAAGGAAGCTGGAATTGTCAATCTTGCCAACAACATTGCCAACGACTACCTTCCGACTGACATAGAGTTCCTTGGGAAGTTTTTTGCCTCAAAGGAACTTGTATATGGCGCATTGAAGTCGGCAAACACTGCAGTAAGCGTCATTCATGCACTTTCGGACGAGCGCACTTCGGACCTTGTGAAAGCAGTGATGTTCAACATGCCAGATGCTGCAGACGGCATGATTACGGCAGCAAAGACACAGGACAAGATCTCCATGATGAAAATCTATTCCATGATGAAAGACCCGGAGATCGCAGCCGGAATATCCGTGATGTTCAGCTTCCTGAAGTTTCTCGGGGCGGTCATGAAAAAAGTGGATTGAAAATAAAAAAGGAAAACTATTTTTTTATGGCTGACCAGGTCAGTATCTGATCTCTGGCAGCCTTTATCTCATCTATCCTGCCCACTGAAAGGTTAACTGGCCTCTGATGAAGGTCCTCGTGGCCGGCTTTAAGCGATCCTATGACAGCATCGCAGAATGCATCAAGGTCATCCCTGTTCACGGTTTCGGTTGGCTCAATCATAAGCGCTTCCTTCACGATGAGCGGGAAGTATATTGTCGGAGCGTGGACCCCGTTGTCTATGAGGTATTTCGCGATGTCCAGTGCTCTCTCTCCAGTATTTGAGGAAGACAGGACAACCTCGTGTTTCTTGACTCCCCCATATGGATCGGAAAGGTATTCTGACAGTCTCCTGGAAACGTAGTTTGTGTTAAGCACTGCCTTGCGTGAATTTGCTTCCAGCCCGTCAGATCCGTGGTAGGTTATGTAAGCCCAGGCTCTCAGAAGCACCCCGAATGCACCGTAGTAAGGCGAGACTCTTCCCACGCTCTTGTCCGAGGAGAAATCCTCGAAATATCTCTTGCCATCGAAGCCTATCCTTGGTATCGGCAGGTACTTTTCCAGCCTTTTCTTGACCGCCACCGGTCCAGCACCTGGACCACCGCCGCCATGAGGCGTTGCAAATGTCTTGTGCAGATTGAAGTGCACTATGTCGAAGCCCATTATTCCAGGAGAAGTTATCCCGAGAATTGCGTTGAAATTAGCACCGTCGTAATAGAGGAGTGCCCCTGCATCGTGCACAAGTTTTGCGATTTGAACAACGTTCCGCTCGAAGAGCCCAAGGGTACTCGGGTTTGTGATCATCAGTGCAGCAGTCTTTTCGCTGAGAGCGGATCTGAGGGCATCGATGTCCACCATTCCAGTGCTGTCTGAAGGAACCTCGACGACATTGAATCCGCCCATTGCAGCAGATGCCGGGTTGGTTCCGTGTGCCGAATCCGGCACAATGATTTCGCGTCTCATATCAAGCTGGCCGGTATCTTCAAGGTATTTCCTGACAATCAGGATGCCGGTGAATTCACCATGCGCTCCTGCAAGGGGCTGCAGCGTCACAGCATCCATGTCGGATATCTTCTTCAGGTATTCCTGAAGTTCGTACATTATCCTGAGGGAACCCTGTACGCTGTAGTCGGGCTGAAGCGGATGCATTTCGGCGAACTGCTCCATGGAAACAATCTTGTCCGCATATTTCGGGTTGTATTTCATGGTGCATGAACCGAGAGGGTATATTCCAAGGTCGACACTGTAATTCATCTGCGAGAGTCTGGTGAAGTGCCTTACGGCATCATATTCCGCTAGGCTTGGAAGCGGAAGTTCCTTGCGTGCCATTCCAGAAGGAAGGAGTTTCTCAGCTGCGCTTCCATCTCCCGGAATCTTGAAAGTGCTGCCAGACCTGAACTCATTCAGGAGCCTCTCATCATAAGTAGCCTGATGATAGCTCATTGGATCGCCCCCAGTGAATCTGCCAGGAATCTGATGTTACCGTCCGAAGTCTTCTCTGTTACCGAAAAGAAACCAGATTTTGCAAAAGCCTCCAGGTTAGGGAACAGACTGGAAGACGGGATCGGTCCAAGTATGCCCTTTTCAAAGAGTGCCCTCTGGATATCTGCAGGGTCGCCCGGCATTCTTACGAGTACGTCTGAGAATGAGGTCCCGGAAAGAAACTTTGCATCATAACCCCTGACCGACGATACGGCATCCTTCAGTTTCTTTGCCTGTGAAATGGTCACGTTTGCTATTTTCCTGATCCCTTCGGGGCCAACAATGGACAGATAGACCGCAGAGGCCAGTGCCATAAGAGCCTGGTTTGTGCAGATGTTGCTCGTGGCCTTCTCCCGCCTTATGTGCTGCTCCCTGGTCTGTATGGTCATTACGAAGGCACGCTTGCCCTTTGAATCGCTGGTCAGCCCAATTATCCTTCCAGGAGACTTCCTCAGGTATTCCTTCCTGAAGCTGAATAGTCCGAGAAGAGGACCGCCGAACTCCCTGTGTATGCCCAGCTGCTGACCCTCAGACACAGAGATGTCGGCACCATATGATCCAGGTGGAACAACAACTCCCAGAGAGACAGGATCGACGTAGGTGATCAGAAGAGCTTCTCCCTTGATTTCCTGTACTTTCATGACGTTGGGATCTATAACACCGAAGGAATTCGGGTTCTCACATATTATGGCCGACGTATTTGCCGAGATTTTAGAGGCAAGATCCTCGAGGTCAATGTATCCCGTTTTTTTCTCAAAGGAATAGCTTATAAATTTAAGGTTCAGCCCGGATGAGTAACTGTGAATCACATCCATTTTTGACCTGTATAAGTTTTCTGGAACAAGAATCTCCGTTTTCTCGTTGATCCTGTGCGCCATTCTTACTGCCTCGCCAAGAGCTGTGGCACCATCATAGATAGAGGAGTTCGTCATGTCCATCCCTGTCAGGTCAGAAATGAGGCTCTGGTACTCAAACAGCGACTGGAGCATTCCCTGGGAGAATTCCGCCTGGTATGGCGTGTATGATGTTATGAATTCCGACCTGCCAATTACGGAATCCACTGCCGACGGAATAATCCGGTCATATATTCCGCAGCCCATGAAGTTTGCATAGTTGTACCCGGTATTTGCGGATCCAATTTCTTCCGCAAGCCTCATAACCTCATACTCGCTTATCCCCCTGCTTATGGGAATGCCCTTCTTCCTTATGGATGAAGGTATGTCAGAAAACAGTTCTTCATCACTTTTAATCCCAATAAAATCCATCATAGCTGAGTTGTCATCAGGCAAAAATATCTACCCCGCGGGTGACATCGTGGATGTTTATTTTAGGTTTGTCCGTAAAAATTTGCGTACCGATCAGGGAAAAATAAATTAAGGCATAGTTATGACCAGATAATGGAAAAAGAGATCCGGGGAAGAGTAGCCTCCTCATCGTTCGCTTACCCTACCATGGGAATAATCCTGCTCGGCGGCATCTCAGACAAGATGCGCAGATATCCACTGCACACCTCAGCCGGAATAGCATATACTGGCATAGAGGAGAAGATACGCGTTGAAACGGAATTTCTTGTGCGTGAAGGGAAACAGTCCGGCTATCTGAACGGAGTAGAGCTTCCAGCGGCAAGTGACAACAGATCACCGTTCTCAATAATAAACCGTTACTCCGAATCGCTGTCTAAAAAACTCCAGGCCGGGAAGGGGGAAAAAATCTCTTTTTCATCCATAAACAGATCAATCATATCCGGGAGTTCCGATGGAGCAGCTGCAGCTGTTGGAAAATGCTTGGAAGACATCATACCTTACGAAGTGTCGATCTACGATATCGAGAACGAACTTCGTGTGATTTCCGAGAGCGTGGGGCGAAGCATATACGGAGGGCTTACAATAACCGAGGGACGGGGCGGACCGGTCTTCACCGAGAAGCTCCTTGACGAATCCGCGTTCAGGGACTACGCCATAGTCGGCTGCAAATTCTCCTCAAGCAGGCATCCTTCAGACGATATACACGAAAACGTAGTGAAAAGCCCTGCCTACCGGAGCAGGATCTCTGATGCAGAAAAAAAGGGGAAGGAACTGAGGGCGCTCGCGGAGGAGCGGGATATAAAGGGGATATTCGATCTTGCAATGAAAGATACCGAGCAGTACCACAGGCTTATAGAGAGTGTTGGGGTCAATGTAATAACTCCTGCAATGAGGGCGTTCATTGAGGAAATAACGAATCTGCGCAGGGAAACATGGGCCAGCTATATAGTGACCGGCGGGACCAACGTCTTTGTCCCGGTGGAAAAGAAGAACATAGGGGAGGTTGTTAACCTCGCAAGCAAACTCAAGATAGAAGCGGTTCCCCTGAAGATTTCCGGCGGGGCTTCCACGTTTTAGCTCAAGTTACTTTCTCCGCCTTGACCGCAGGTAGGCGTAGGGTGCAGCAATAGTGCCTATTATGGCAAGCATGGAAATTCCAAGATATAGATAGCTGTTCTGTGGGACATCGTTATAATAGGGCCATTCGCCGTATGCCCTCATTATGTTCAGCTTTATCAGGCCAAACCAGGGAATCTCTCCATATGCGACTGCTATGACATGGGACGAGGGGACCGGGGCGTTTGTTATTCCTGTGTTCTGGTCTGCCGCCACGTAGGCGTTGAGTGTTTCGTTATAATTATAAGAAAGTGCAAGGTTGTGGTCCCCCACGGTTATGTATCCGCTTTCTCCGACCATGCCTGTGAGGATTATGAGAAGATTCCGGTGTGAGTAGCCTACGTCTTTCATTAGTACATAATTGCTGGTTATCTCGATCCATGATTGATTATCATAACCGGAAACAACTGGCATACTTCCGTTCCACGTGAGGTAGAACACCGGGCGGTGGATGACAACGTCTCCGCTTGATGATCTGTAAAGGATTACGCTGCCAAATTCTCCATAGGTAGAGTATCCTGTTTTGCTGCCGTTCAGGTATGTTGTAACCTGCGTCTGTGCATCCGTCACCTTCTTTACAAACACTATGTCCCCGGTGTTGATGGCACCGGCGGTCCAGGAATCCGAGTGCTGCATGCTGCTGGACTCTACTACGCTGACAGGAGGCCACATTCCTGAATATACAGTAACTCCTGCAAATGATACTAATATCAATACCAGTATTATTATCCAGATCCGGTCAATGGTCTTCAATTCAACTGCAACCTGATTTTTTAATATTATTTATGTTCATGTCCTTCCGGTATTTTGAACTGCCAATAATGCGCGAGTGAATTCAAACCAGACGCTTCGAATTGCGTGGCGTTGTGATCACACAAAAGCTTAAATCAGTAAAATCAATTGGAATCCAATGGCCGAGAAGAAGGGTGAGGGTTTTCAGTCTGGAGCAGGACTTATAAGATATTTTGATGAGGAAGAAATCACGGGACCGGCCCTGGATCCGAAACTGGTGATCTATATCGGCATAGCCATTGCTGTTGTTGTTGAGCTGGCAAAGCTTTTCTGGCCTATTTAGTTTTAACTCTTTTCTTAATTTTGTAACCGAAAGAGTTCCACTGAGGATCAATATTCTCTTCAGGAAAAGTAATAAATTTAACTTAAGAATCTGCATCGAAGCTCCGGTAGTGTAGCCAGGTCAAGCATTAGGGACTCTCAATCCCTCGACTCGGGTCCAAATCCCGACCGGAGCATCTTGCTGCTTCTTTCCCTCTGTGTCAAAACCCGAGGGAACAAGGAGTGGAACACACATTCTCCGGCAGGAAAAGCATCCCTCAACAGGTATCACAAAACACGGTTAAAGAGAAGGAAAATACAGGCTGTTGGCGTGAACATGTGACAGCCTTACGCAACCTCCTTAACGAAGTACGTGTAAGATGCAGATTTCGAGATCATCTAAGACAAGTCCCATATAAGTAATCACATGAACCAAGCTGTTGACAATGGCAGGAAACGCGAGGCAATTTTTGTGTTAAATAGCCTCTCATCACTCATTTTCTAATAACACACTTTAAGAATCATTTCTGGATTTTATAATTATATGAAAACAATAGCAATAGTTGGAGGAGGAAGCGGAGGAGTCAGTGCGGCCAATCACCTGGCCTATAAACTGAAAGGGGAAATAAAAGAAGGAAAGGTAAAGTTGTTACTGATAGAAGGAAGTACACGGCACTATTATCAACCCGGATTCCTTGAAATAGTATTTGACCTTATGACTCCGCAGAGTACATACAAGAATGAGAAAAGGGTCCTGGCAGATGGGGTTACTTTAACACAGGAGTATGCTTCACGGATTGACCTGGAGAACAGAACAATTACAACTGAAAAACAGAAGATTCCTTATGATTACTTGGTTATAGCTACGGGTGCGTCTTACGATTATGGTGCAGTCCCGGGTCTGAAAGAGGGTACGCACAATTTTTACAGCCTGGACTCGTCAGTTGACCTTAAGAGTGTCCTGAACCATTTTAAGTCTGGGAAGATAGTTGTCGGCATTTCATCTATGCCGTACAAGTGCACACCCGCACCACTGGAAGCAGTTTTCTTGCTTAACGATTATTTCGCAAGGAGAGGCATTCGCGATAAGGTAGAAATCGAATATATGTACCCTATGCCGATGGCTTTTCCGGACAAGGGAATTTCTGATATCGCTCTAAGGATGTTTAAGGAAAAGGGGATAAAGAGCAATCTAGGTTTCCAGTTAAAAACGGTCGACAACGAGAAGCACGAGCTTGTTGACGTGAACGGCAAAAGAAGCAGTTTCGATCTTGCCATTATCGTTCCACCCCATAGAGGAAACAAGTTGATTGATAATTCAGGCTTTGGAGACAAGATGGGATGGGTACCAGTAGATCCCCTGACTTTGAACATCAAGGGGCACGAAAATGCATACGCCATTGGTGATGCCACGAATTTGCAAGTTTCCAAGGCAGGGTCAGTGGCTGACGCTGAAGCCATAGTTGTCTCAGACAGGATAATCCAGTCAATCAGCGGTGGAGACTCAGTGTCTGTCTACGACGGAAGCGGAGGAGCGCTTATGATTACCGGGATTGGATCAGCATCTATGATCACGTCCAGCTACACCCAGAAGCCGGTATTTATGCCAGAAAGTTACTCATTTTACTGGATCAAGCTGATATACAACAATCTTTACTGGAACATGACTGCAAAACCTGTATTGAACGGGGTGGTACAATGAGTGATGACATTGTTGACCTGCTTAACAAGAAGGTCTCTGAACCGGAAGGAAAAATGCAGCTTGAATTGATACTCGGCAATCTTAATACAGTGTCAGATACAATGCAATGGATAAAAACACTTCAGGACACCGGAATGGCGGAATCCTTGAAGGGAGTAGCTTACCTAATTGCAAATTTAAGGAACATCCTTACTGATGATATGCTGAACGGAGTCTCGTCAATGCTCAATTCGCTCCTTGAAGTGCTTTCTAAGATTTCTGATCCACAGGTTGTGGAGGGCCTTGTATCACTGCTTGACGGTATTGCCTCCGGAAGACTGTCCCAGGACCCGAAGATTCACGGAACTTTCAGCCTGCTGGGAGAGCTTAAGGATCCAGAGGTCGAGGCAGGTCTCGCAGTTGCCATAAATATGATCAAGGGGCTTGGAAAAATAGGCAGGCACTGAACCAGAAGCGTTCGGTGCACATTATATAATTTTTTATAGTTTGCACGCTGGATGGTTCTTGAAGTTTTCCAGTTTTGAAAGTTCCTCTGCAGTTCCATGGATAAGCTTGAGTATTTCAACAACAAGAGGGAAAGTGTCACTGTTGAGGGAGTAATAAATCCACTGGGCGTTCCTTCTTTCTTTAACAAGCCCTGTTGATCTCAGTTTGGAAAGGTGCTGGGAGACATTAGACTGAGAGAGATGGCAAATGGCAGTTATCTCACACACGCAGAGTTCCTGTCTGCTTAGCAGTGAAAGAATATGAAGGCGGTTTTTATCTCCGAGGGCCTTCATGATTTCCGCAATGTTTTCAGTGCTAGTATCTTTAATTGACTGCAACATAGTATTATATTACATCCTTGAATATAATGTCAGTCCGAACTCCCTTATTATTATACTGCACTTCTTTCCATTCATAGTCTATCTTCTTCACTTGGTAGTGTTCATGGGGTTTTGTATTCAAAAGAACACTTTTGATCCATTCATCCTGCATAGCCTTCAGCCTATCAACCCCCTGAGAAAGTAGATTTCCGGAGAGTGCAGCAAGTGAAACCTCCATGTTTGAGATCTCGGGAGGAAAAAACCCATTTTCCTCTGTCACTTTTACGGCTTCACCGGTGGATATTCTCTGGATTATGTACCATACGCCTGGCGTTTTCTCCACATCCTGCGTTCCGAAACGAACGCGCGCTCCTGTGAGGTATGTAGCAGCATCACCGAGGCATGGGCTGTTTCTGGACACTGCTCTCAGGTCTGTCCGGTCCACTGTTCCATCTGGAAAGAGTGCATCAAACGCCACTGAAAGAGCGTAACTGCCACGGTAAAGTCCATCGCATGCGTGCCCGTGGAATTTTACCAGGTCCTCGAACCTTATCTCCTTTAATTTGTGGGAATACCTTCCATGGCTTGATTCTGTATCAAGCACATGAAATACTGGAATATTTTCTTCTTTCAAGTGATTTGCCTCCCTCTGTAAATTTTCAAAATGAAATAACGGTATACCCTTCCACTGCATACCTGGAAAATGCATCCCTTGCAAATTCAAGATTTATGCCATTTTTGGAGAAAATATCCTCCATGTTCCAATTTTTTACCTGGTTTGAGCAGGCTTCCAAGGTGATTCCAGCTTCCCGCAGCTCCTTGATAGCATCCAACACTTCGTTGTTATCCTTGCCTGATTCCATTGCCCTCACTCCGCCCGTAAAGAGGAAAACTTCCACACTATCAATATTATTCTCCTCTCTTGCATCATATATACGTTTGGCCACGTGCAGGCCGGACATAACCTTAGCTCGCTGATCTAGCCCCGAGTTTATTACTATAGCTATTTTACCAGTCATTATTATACCTATTTCGTATATTCGCATATACTAATTAACATTACCTATCCTTCGTACAGCACAATATAGAGAAATAGTTATTCCAGAGGGAAGGCATTTCTTGACCAAAATTTATTGAGTATTTCCTGGTTGAATATCTTTCTGCCTGAAAGAAATTCAAGCACTTTGCGTACACATTGATCAATGTTGAACAAATACCCGGCGATTCAGACGAGGAGTCCAGGATTTGCTTTGAGCTTGCTCTCCAATTCTTTCCTTAGCTGATCCATCGAGAGTTTCCGGGATATCCCCTTCACTTCTGAAACATCGGGATGCGTTATGGCGCCCCAGAGACAGCCCACGGTACAGTTGTTGCACCCAACCATACAGTTTTCGGGATACATTACCACCGCCTTTTTTCTATCAAAATCATATCCAAAAACGTTTCTCTTTTCTCCACAGGTGACAATGCACATTCCGCATCCGGTGCACTTATCTTCGTCGATGCTTGGTTCCCACTGAATACTCGACCTGGGCTTCCCATGCCATATCGCAAATGGGTTCTGGGTCGTGATCTCACTCATTTTCGGGCACCTCCAGGTGAACAGAGTGATCGGGGAACTTCTGGATCCTCACGTTGAGCTCCTGCTTTACCATTGGAAAAATCTTGTATTTCAGGATAACTCCCCTTACAAACTGTTTTGGGTCAGCAGGAAAACTGATGGCATCCTCCGGGCAAAGCTTTCCGCATGTAGTGCATCCAACGACGCATTTTCCGGGGTTTTGAACAAGAGGTCTATTCTCTGTCCTGTTCCAACGGAAAACATCATTCCCACATGTGAGTATGCACATCCCGCAATCGTTACATTTGCTTGAGTCGATAGTCGGGTACCATTCGAGTAGGCTCCTCTCAACACCGTGCCATGCTCCTTTTTCATCCATATATGGTCATATTAGAATATTGTAATATACGATTAAGCGAGCACCTGATATGTGAGTCTCAATTCCTGTGTCTGCTTCTAAATGCCTGTAAATATGCGTGTGATCCTGATACGAATCCTTAACTTTGGCACAATGTTATCAGTGCATGGACGGAAGCCCTGCTGAGAGGCGTTTTATCCTCCTGACGACATCCATAGCTGCTTTCCTTTCGCCATTCCTATCCAGTGCCATAGCGTTTGCTGTTCCAAAGATTGGCGAATCCTTCCGCCTTAGTTTTTACCAGGTATCAGTATTGCCAATGATATTCCTGATACCTCTGGCTTCTTTCATGATTCTCTTCGGGCGTCTTTCCGATGATCTCGGCCGGGTGAAGATTTTCAGGTTTGGGCTTCTTATCTTTGCGGTTTCCGCTCTGCTCGCTCCGGCGGTACACAGCTACTTTTACCTCGTTATAATGATCTTTTTTGCAGGTCTAGGCGCGGCGGTGCTCAGCACGAATTCAACAGCAATTGTGAGTTACGCTTACTCATCTGGAGGACGAGGCCTAGCACTGGGAATCAACGCAATGTCCGTCTACCTGGGGTTGACCTTTGCGCCGTTTCTTGGCGGACTGCTCATAGAGTTTAATGGATGGCAGTCTATTTTCTTCCTTTCTGGGCCACTGGCAATATGCGCTCTTCTTATGTCCGCAGCAAGCATGAAGAAAATCGAGATCAGGGGTGCGCCGGGACGGACAAACCTAAAGCAGGCATCAATGTTCTCACTTTTCATCGTCCTCCTGACAACCTATGCAGCATTTGGAGACATATTCGGTTATCTGCGTCTTGTCTACCTGCCGTTGCTTTCGCTTCTCTTCCTGATTTTATTCCTGCATTACGAGACAAGGTCGAAAAACCCAATAATCCCACCATCAGTCTTCAGGCGAAACAGGACATTTGTCGCCTCAAATGCAACAGCATTCCTGAACTATGTCAGCACCTTTTCCATAGTGTTCGTTTTTTCCATATACCTTCAGGTTATTCTGCACATCAGTCCATTCATCAGCGGACTGATAATACTACCAGAACCAGTTCTCATGGTCTTGCTCTCGCCTGTTGCAGGAAAGCTCGCAGACAGGATTGGATCGAGGTTGATAGCCTCGTCCGGCATGTTTATAATAGGGGCATCATTTCTACTGCTCTTCCTTCTCGTTCGCGTGACGCGTGGAGACATAATGATCCTCCTTGGCATCATCGGGATCGGGTTTGGCCTATTCTCTGCGCCTAATACAAATTCCGTAATGGGGTCTGTGAGAAGGGAAGATTCGGGTATCGCTTCGGGCTTTCTTGGCACTATGAGATTCACCGGTCAGATGGTGAGCATTGTTGCTGCAACACTGGTTCTGTCTCTTTACATGCCCAGATCACTCATTATCGGAATGTTTTCCGGATCCATTGTAACAATCACGCCTCTCTTTTATGACAGTTTTATCAATGGGTTCAGGTTCGTTATGCTGATATCCTCAGTGCTTGCATTCATCGGTGCATTGACCTCACTTATGAAGAACAGGGGGAGATGACAGGATGCGAAAAAAGCTCTGGTTAGGATCGAGGACACAGTCACCTCGCATATTCTAAAAACCCATTATTTCACGCTCGTAAACGTTAAATATCGTCTTTCGTTAGGCAATTATGAACCCATCCTCGTTTGAATATTTTGCGCCGAAGAGGATAGAGGAGGCATTTGACATACTTGCGAAGTACGATGGAGAAGCAAAGATACTAGCGGGTGGCCAGAGCCTCATACCTCTCCTCAAACTAAGGCTGACCTCTATTCCCTATGTTGTAGACATCTCAAGAATTGAGGAATTGAGCTATATCCGGGAGTCTCACAATGAACTTCACATTGGGGCACTCACCACTATTGATGACATTGAAAACAGTGCGTCAATCAGGGGGAAGTATCCGATCATATTCGATGCCGCCTCCAACATAGCCGATCCTCTGGTCAGGAACCGGGGAACCGTAGGAGGGAACATATCCCATGGCGACCCATCCAATGACATGCCAGCAGTCATGCTTGCACTTGGAGCAAAGTTCACCATCGCCAGCGCCAGAGGAGACAGGGTCGCAGACGCGGACGGCTTTTTCATAGACACATTCACAACGGCGCTGAAATATGGGGAGATACTCAGGGAAATAACAATACCCGGAAGGGGCACTCACGAAGCCGGATGCTACATGAAGAACAAGAAAACGGCAGGAGATTTCTCCGTGGCCGGAATAGCTGTGCAGATCAGGTTCAACAATTCCGGCACAATTGAAAAAGCAGGGATCGGAATGACGTCGGTAAACCCAAAGCCAATCAGGGCAATAAAGGCTGAAAACTATCTCAAGGGAAAGAAGGTCGGTGACTCCGTTGTAAGGGAAGCATCCAGGCTTGTGGTGTCGGAATCAAATCCGTCGACCGATTTCTACGGCACAGTTGAATTCAAGAAGCAGGTGCTTGCAAAAATTGCTGAGGATGCCATATATATGGCTACAGACAGAGCGGAGGAAAATTAGATGGAAAACGTAAAGATAAGATCAAGGGTGAATGGAAAGGACATAGAATCTGAGGTTGAGCCCAGAAAGCTGCTCGTTCATTATATCAGAGAGGACCTTGGGCTAACTGGAACCCATGTTGGATGCGACACCTCTAACTGTGGTGCCTGTACTGTCCTGGTTGACGGTAAGGCAGTGAAATCCTGTACCATGCTTGCTGTTCAGGCCAACGGCAGGGAGATCACAACCATAGAAGGTTTGTCAAGACAGGGGAAACTTCATCCGATCCAGGAGGCATTTCTTGAAAAGCATGGGCTGCAGTGCGGCTACTGCACGTCCGGGATGATAATGACATCATTCTGGCTGCTCAGAAAAAACCGGAACCCGACAGAAGAGGAGATAAGGAAGAACCTATCCGGGAATCTCTGCAGATGCACAGGATACCAGAGCATCGTAGATTCCATAACCTATGCATCAAAACTGATGAAGGCCGACGAAACTGAGAAAGAAGGGATAATGGTGGAGCAATAATGTCATCATATTTTACCAGGGCAAAGGACGACCTTGCTTACAATGAAAGGGTATTTGTGGAAGGCAGGGGACATTTTGTTGACGACATAATTAAGCCGGGTGCTCTCCATATGTCAATAGTCAGGAGCCCATACGCGAGAGCGAAGATACTGAGCATCAAGGGAGGAATGAGCTCAAAGGATCTTGGCGCAAGAATGGCTTCCGTTGGCGAGGGAGCTATGGAGGGTAAGAATAGCGTTATCCAGCCAGTGTTTGCAACCGGTTATGTAAACTATGTTGGTGAGGCAGTAGCGGCTGTGTTCGCAGACGACCGGTATAAATCGGAGGATCTGTTGGATTCCGTTGAGGTGGAATACGAACCGGTGAAACCCGTAGTCAGTATAGAGGATGCGCTCTCTTCACCACCAATACACCAGGGGCTGAAAAGCAACATCATTTCTGAAGGATGGAGGGGCAAGGAATTTCCGGATCCCGCGTCGCCTATTGTACTGGAAGACGTCTTCATGAACCGCAGGATAGCCACGAACCCTATTGAGCCGAGGGGGATAGTGGCTGACTACGACGGGAAGGTCCTCAGTGTATGGATATCCACACAATCAGTGCACAGCATCAAGGAAGGACTCTGTGAAGCGCTTGGGCTCGGCCCAGATGCCGTGAGGGTGATGCAGGCAGATACAGGCGGTGCCTTCGGATCGAAGGGAGGACTCTACCCTGAATATGTCATAGCTTCCTTTGCTGCCATGAAGTATCGCAGACCGGTAAAGTGGATAGAGACAAGAATGGAGCATCTCTCCTCGACAAGCCATGGAAGAGGAGCAAAGGGAATAGTCAAGATATTCGCAGAAAGGTCCGGCAAGATCACGGGACTGAAGGGGGAAGTGATCGTTGATGCCGGAGCGTATGGTGCAGGTATGGGCGAGTTTGCATCCCGTTTCATCGCAACAATGATGACCGGACCATATATGATAGAAAACGCGCACGTGAAGTCCACATCAGTACTTACAAACAAGGTGACTCTCGGACCGTACAGAGGTGCGGGCAGGCCAGAAGCGTCATTTTTCATAGAGAGGATGGTAGACAAGCTAGCGGATGAACTCAAGGTGGACCCGGTCGATCTGCGTATCCTCAATTCCAGTGAAAGCAAGTTCAGATCTCCGCTTGGCATGGAAATAGATGCAGCCAAGCCATTTCTGGATCAGGCTGTTAAGGAACTCGACTACAGGCGTAAGGCAAAATCAACACACAATATAGGCTTCTCATTTTTCGTGCTGGTTCCAGCCTTTGCACCCGGGGAAACCGCCAGGGTCAAAGTAGATGGTGGTAAGGTCAGCGTCTGGCTTGGGGGGAACAGTCATGGCCAGGCGCATGAAGTGTTTGTGCGGAAACTGGTGAACGAGGAGCTTGGGGTTCCGGAGAATCTTATCACCCTGTACAGGGGGGACACAGGAATGCTAAAGGATGGAGTCGGGTCATGGGGAAGCAGGTCAGCCATGGTTGGCGGTGCAGCCGTAATCTCCGCATGCCGTAAAATGAAGGAAGAGGTAATAACTAAATTCGGTAAGTACTCCGTTCAGTCCCTGTTGTCCGGTGCATTCGATGTCTATGTCAACGAGGAGCAGAAAGGATCTCTGAACTCATTCGGCGCAAACCTTGCAACTGTGGACATAGGGAAACTCGGAAGCGTGAAGGTCAGGGAATGTGCAGCCTACTATGATGTTGGCAGGGCGCTGAACATGGATATGGTTATTGGGCAGATACAGGGTGGAATGGCACAGGGGATAGGGCAGACTCTTCACGAGGAGATGGCGTTCAATGAGGATGGTCAGTTGCTGACTGCGAGCATATCTGATGCAGGCGTCCCTCTCGCCGAGGATATCCCGAACTTTGAGGTCAAGGTGGCGCAGAATCCATCCCGGTTACCACACGGTGCAAAGGGGCTTGGGGAATCACCGACAATAGGAGTACCGACCGCCCTTGCCAGGGCCATAGAGAAAGCCAGCGGAAAGAGAATAAGGGAAACCCCAATAAGACCGGAACACATCCTCTAATATTTTCATTCATTTTTAATCCTTGAATTCAGTTTTTCAAGGTCCTCAACCGTGTCGATGTCGACCAGCTTCTCCGGGTTGATCTCTACCTTTATCACACTCGTTATGTTTGCCAGTGCCACGGATTTCGCTCCGCTGTCTCCTGTTAGCTGCAGCAGATCTTCAAAGTATCTTTTCGGGAATATCATGGGGTTCCTCACGTCTCCATCCACTGAACTGGCTACGATGAAGGATGGATTTTGCCTGAATGTCGATAGAATATTGTCAAGCGTTCCTGTGCCAATCATGGGCTGATCGGCAACCATGAACATTATTGCATCGGCTGATTCCTTAAAGTATTCCACTGCAGCGGCAATGGAGGAGCTGATGCCTTTATCTCTCACTGTATTTATTATCAGCGTAACGGAATCTGGAATATAGGCTCTCATTGTGCTGCCAACAGGAATGACAACCGCTACCCTGTCAGCCGTTGATCCAATGGCGGAGTCTACGGTGTGACGGATGATCGGTTTCCCTCCGACTTTCATTATAAGCTTGTTGGTCCCAAATCTTGTAGAGAATCCTGCTGCGAGTATAACAGCATACACTGCAGGAGCCGTCTCAGTGTTTTCGGGCATCTTCAAACGTTTCCTTAAAGCTACTAGTAAGCGTTTTGATATATTTGTCCGCAACCCCATTAATGACTCTGGAACCCATGCTGGCGATCATTCCGCCCACTGTAATGTCCACAACCCAATGAACCGTAGTCTTCCCGCCATCCGTCGGTTTAAGTGAATAGGTTGCATTAAGGTCAAGAGACCCCCCGGACCCGGAACCCCTGGCACTGATTCTCACAGACTCATTCACCTTGCGGTCTTTAATCTCAAAGGTCAGGTTGAACTTCCCCTTTATGAAGGATGTTCCGGCCCTGGCTACCAAGCGTACAGAGTTTTCGTCAACCTTCTCCAGAGAAATCACATCCGGAATAATTGTTGTTATCTTCTCTATGTTTGACATGAATGAATATACTTCTTTCACGGATGCCGAAACTTCAAATTCTCCGTTGAACTGCATACAGACCAGTTATATATCCTGTCAATCAACTTTAACATTGTCATTTCTTGAATCAAATCATCTCTCGGAATTTGATAAAAAACAATTT
>JAJYUG010000012.1:0-19564 GCA_021792655.1 Thermoplasmata archaeon
AAAACAGTCTGTCATGCCAAAAGTGAGGAATAATATGGAAAAGCTTAGAAGAAATTTAATACATTGTTTCGATTGTGAAGAAGGTAATTTGAATGAAGGGTACCGAGGTAATAGTTAGGGTCGCAGGTGCCGCAGGTGATGGTGTCCAGTCCGCTGGACTCATAATCGCAAAGGCTTTTTCAAGAAGTGGATTGTACGTTAACACATACAATTACTACCAGAGTTTGATCAGGGGCGGGCAAAGCTGGTATCAGATAAGGGCAGCACATGAAAGGGTGAAGAGCCAGGGAGACGGGCTCGATGTGCTCATAGCACTGAACAAGGATGGACTAGAGAGGCACACCAACCCGATGATAAATGAGGGTGGAGCGTCCCCGCTCGAGGGAGTGGCCATATTCGACAAGGGAATAACCGGTTATACCAAGGGGAAAGCCACTTACTGTGAAATGCCTCTGGGAGACATAGCGGCAAAGTATGGAAAGAATGCCCTGATGAAGAACACCGTGGCCATAGGCGCAATGGCTGCTGCCGTAGGGCTGGATTTCAACATACTGTCTGGAGTCATTGCAGACCAGTTCGGGAAGAAGGGCGATGTTGCGGACCAGAATGTGAGAGCTGCAAAGGAAGGCTATGATTATTACACCACGAATTTCAAGAAGCTTGACAAGAACATACAGTATGGCAATGCAAAGAGATACATGATGGCAGGAGGCGAAGCTGTCGGACTTGGAGCTGTCAGCGGTGGCCTGAAGATGTACGTTGGTTACCCGATGACACCGGCTTCGTCCGTTCTGCACTATCTTGCATCCCACGCTGAGCAGTTCGGTATATTTGTCAAGGTTTCCGAGGATGAGATATCGGCCATAAACATGGCAATTGGGGCGAACTACGCGGGCGTCAGGGCCATGACCGGTTCTTCTGGCGGAGGTTTCGCTCTGATGACAGAAGCTCTGGGGATGTCTGGCATGGTTGAAGTGCCACTTGTGGTTTACGAGGCACAGAGATCCGGACCTTCGACGGGACTGCCAACCAAGACCGAGCAGGGAGACCTGATGCAGGTGATTGGTGCGTCACAGGGAGACTATCCAAAGGTTGTCTTTGCTCCGAGAAACGTGGAAGAGGCATTCTACATGACCAGAGAAGCACTGAATTTGGCCGAAAAACTGCAGATGCCTGTCATAGTCATGTCAGACCTTTACCTGGCAGAACATTATGAATCCGTTGAAAACCTGGACCTTAATTTCAAGATAGAGAGGGGCCAGTTTGCAAAGGACAATGATCCGGACTACAAGAGGTATGAATACACAACAAGCGGCATATCACAGAGGGCACTTCCGGGACAGCCGGGTCTTATGCATAACGAGGATTCGGACGAACACAACGAGTATGGGGCTGTTGTGAGCGATGCGGATACTGACCCGACACTCAGGCGCCTTTCAATGGAAAAGAGGATGAAGAAGATCAAGGTCTATCTTCAGGAGATGCCTCCTACGGACACATACAGATATAAGGACGCTGAGTACGCAATTGTCCAGTGGGGATCAACCCAGGGCGTGGTTGAGGAAGCTGTTGACATCCTGAGGGAAAAGGGAATCAAAGCCGGCGCTGTGGAGATAAACAGGGTTTATCCGTTGAACCCGGATATGGGGAAGCTGCTGTCGGGGAAGAAGAAGATAATAGTGGTGGAAAACAACTATTCAGGGCAGATAAACAGGTTCCTCAGGTCTGAGTTTCTTGTCAAGACGGAACTTGTTACGAAATACGATGGGGAAAGCTTCTACCCCGGAGCTCTTGCAGAAGAGCTTGAAGCAGTCATAAGGAGGAATTGAAATGGTTACGGTGGCAGATTATAAGGGTAAGGTAAAGCCGGACTGGTGTCCGGGATGCGGGAATTTTGCGCAACTTTCCGCAATAGGTGGTGCGCTGACTGATCTTGGCATTGAACCGAAGGATTCCGTTGTGGTGTCAGGCATAGGCTGCTCAAGCAACATGCCTGAATTCATAAACGTGTACGGATTCCATGGGCTCCATGGCAGGCTTTTGCCCGTGGCTGAAGCCATCAAATGGGCAAACGACAAGCTTACCGTCATAGGGTACGGCGGCGATGGAGATGGATTCTTTGAGGGCACACAGCATTTCTACCACACTTCAAAGAGGAACGTTGACATAACATACATAGTATCTGACAATCAGATCTTCGGCCTGACTACAGGACAGGCATCTCCAACTACTGAAATGGGCATGGTAACGAAGACAACGCCAAAGGGGAACATTGAGAAGCCTCTGAACCCACTGGACTTTGCCCTGACTGCTGGCGCAACCTTTGTGGCAAGGGCATTTTCAGGTGACGCCAAACACCTGAAGGAAGTGATTAAGGCAGGGATACAGCATCGCGGATTCTCATTCATTGACGTGTTCAGCCCATGCGTGACCTACAACAAGCTCAACACTTACGACTTTTTCAGGAAGAGGGTCTATCACCTCGAGGGAAATGACAGGAAGGACATAATGCAGGCATACCGCATTGCACAGGAATGGGGAGACAGGATTCCAATCGGCATACTGTACGAGAACAATGAGAAGACCTATGAGGACTACGACCCGATACTGTCCAAGGGACCGCTGGTAAGCAACCCTGTGCACAAACTTGTGGAAGACGACCTGGAAGAGTTCGCTTAAATATTGATTATTTATCAGTCATAGTTTTTTGCTTACCTGAACTCCCCTAATCTTTCCTCGAAAGGAGTTCCTTGATGATTAGGCATTCAAGGTACCCTATCTGGGAAGAGAAAAGCTGAAGTGACACTAAGTGAAAAGTGATGAAAAATATTCCAAATTCTGGTGAAGCTGACGACAAGAACCTTACTGATCTTTTTTTATCTGTTTTATAAGAATCATAACGCATTTGTGTAGATAGTTAATAGACGATACACTCATGTATCCCATAGAGCTTATACAATGGTAAAAAGAGAGATGAAAAAGTTCAGAAAATATTTCTGAAAGGTTGAATAATGTATGAAGCGCTTGCTATCCATAAAATCAATAAATTATAGCACAGATATATGGTATAATAGCGTGGCACAATCTAAACAGTGGGTTAAAATTAAATATTGTGTCAGAATATAAGGAATGTTGCAACATGGAATTGAGGTATTTCGTTTTAAGGAGAGTTCTATTGCTTATACCAACATTAGCTGGTCTATTAATTCTGGTATTTGCTCTCTTTATGTCTCTGCCGCATTCTCTCCTAGAACTTAGTCTGTTTCCGGGGATACCTCATAATGCAGCGTTAGAAGAGGCGCAAGGAGCACAGATTCTGGGTCTCCCGTATACTCTTAATGGAGTATATCATCCCGGTTTACCCCTCCCACTTCAGTTCGGCAAATATGTGGTCAGATTATTTCAAGGAAACTGGGGCTATATGACAGTTCCTATCTACTCTGGCTCTGTGATCGGAGCTATCACTACTTTTTTTCCTAATACGGCTCAGCTTGTTATAATAGCTAGTATTCTTGCGATAGTTATTTCAATACCCCTTGGGACATTCATAGGTGCCAGACCAAACACTATTTCAGATCATGTCGGTAGGATATTCACTTTTATAGGTTATGCTATTCCTGCCTTCGTATTGGGAACTTTTCTTTTAGCGATATTCTCAAAGGGAGGAATAATTCCAATTTTCCCATCAGCTAATGCATTTTCTGCATCTGCAATTCCGAATCCACCGCCATCCTGGATGCTTTCGTCTGGTGATCTTTTTATTACCAGCCCTACACATATTGTATTAGTTGATTCGCTTCTCCATGGAGACCTTGGGTTAGCGTGGAACACTCTCATGCATACAATTCTTCCTGTATTAACATTAACTTACGGTTTACTTGCTGGAATAATGAGATTTATAAGAGCGGGAATGGTCGATTCTGCAAGACAGGAATATGTCAAAACTGCGCGGTCTGAGGGGGTACCTGAAAGAATTGTTATTAGAGAGCATATTAGAAGAAATGCCTTGATTCCCACTATCACTGTGATGGGCTTAATTATAGCTTCTCTCTTGGGCGGTGTTGTAGTAGTAGAAGAAGTTTTTAGTTATCCTGGCATGGGGTTACTAACAGTACAAGCAGCAGTACAAACTCAAGTTTACGGTGTTCTTGGTACAACCTTAGTCTTTGGCTTGATTCTGGTGCTTGCAAACTTAATAGTTGATGTAATATATGCATTAATAGACCCTAGAATAAGATATTAAGGTGTTATGAATGGAAAGCCCTAATTTAGAAAAAACTATGATTCAAAGGAAAAAGCATCCCAAGTTGCAAGATTATAGATTTACTCTTAAGTTACTAGGAAAAAATAGATTAGCCGCAGCTGGAGGGGTAATAGTTCTAGTATACTTTGCTATAGCAGTTTTAGATTATGTCGATCCACAGTATTTGCAGCCATACCTCAATTATATTTTATCCGGAGGGAGTCAAGCGTTCTATGTTCCCCTTGGCCCTGGATTGTCTAATGGCTGGGCATATATTTTTGGAGAAACTGAGTATAATATGCCAATATTTCCATACATACTTGCTGCTTTAAAAGTTGATCTAACTTATACTGTATTTATTGTGGGATCAGGTGCATTAATAGGCGTCGTATTAGGAACAATATCTGGTTATTATGGCGGCTATTTAGATGAGGTCGTTATGAGGATAACAGATATCTTTTTCTCTGTGCCGACACTAGTATTGGCTCTTGCGATAATTTTTGCACTTCAAGCCTCTTCATTGCTTGATATTGTCTACGCATTGATTATAATATGGTGGCCCACTTATGCTAGAATAAGCAGAGGACAAGCGTTATCTCTTAAGTCTATGAAGTACGTAGAGGCATCTACTGCATCTGGATCTTCGGGTTTAAGAAATGTCTTTGTGCATCTAATGCCAAATGTTTTATCACCTGTAATGGTACAACTTTCCCTAGATCTTGGGTCCGTTGTGGGAGTGTTTGCAACTTTAGTTTTCATAGGCTTCATGCACCTTCCTAACCCGTATATACCGGAACTCGGTAATATAATAGTAATAGGAGAAAGTGAATTTACGGCCGTAGGAGCTTGGTGGGCAGTTCTTTTCCCAGGAATATTCTTGTTCATATTTGTCATAGCAGTAAACCTTTTAGGTGATGGGCTAAGAGATGTGCTTGATCCAAAACTTAGGAGATAGATATAATGATCGTTGAAGAAGAAAACCTCAAAAAAATAGAGAATTATCCATATCTTAGTGTTGAAGGGCTTGTTACCCAATTTTTCACCTCTGGAGGGATAGTAAAGGCTTTAGACGGAGTTAGTTTCAATATTAAAAAAGGAGAAGTTATGGGACTCGTTGGTGAGAGCGGTTGTGGCAAAAGCGTCACTGCTACTTCGGTTATGGACCTGATTCCAGATCCACCTGGCAGGATTGTAAAGGGAAAAATAATTATCGATGGCTTTAACATAATCGGGGATATCAACAAATTAGCTAAAATCAAGGTAAAATCAGAGAAAAATGTGATCATAAAAAGAAACAGGAAGTTAATTAAAAGACATAATTTCATATTGTCGAAGATTCGAGGCAGGACAATTTCGATGATATTCCAAGAACCGTCACTTTCATTAAATCCAGTTATGAGTGTAGGAAAACAAATAATGGAGCCCATTTTGCTTCATAATAGAATAGAGATTTCTAATTCCATTATAAGAAGAGAAACTATAACCAAGGAACAAATAAGAACGTTTTACACGGAAGCTCTGAAAATAAAGGATGCTATGGAGAGAAGAAAGTACGTAAACCAGTGGACAAACATGTTCGGAGTTGCAGAGTCACAAGATTCTATCCTAGAGTTATTTAATTCTCAGGCTTCTTCAGATCAGATTGAAAGAGATCTTGAAAACTTCTTGTTTGGAGAAATAGAGGGGACTAATCTCAGAGTGATAGAAAAAGTCAGAGATTACTATAAAACTCAAGAAGAGTTGTTCAAATTACACACTACCTTATTAATGGCAGAGGAAAATGCCGACTCGGAATTAATAGAGAAAATCTCTATGGAAATTAGAAACTTACAAAGGAAATCAAATAAGGAACTTTTTGGATTCAAGATAACGTATAAATTTCTTAGAAAACGTATAGATATTCCGTATGTAAAGGAAGCGCGCAGAAGAGCCTTAGAATTGTTAAAATTAGTAAATATTGCTGGCGCAGAAAGAGTCATAGACTCTTATCCACACGAATTGAGCGGGGGAATGCAGCAAAGAGTAATGATAGCGATGGCACTATCTTCAAAGCCAAAAATACTTATTGCAGATGAACCAACTACCGCACTTGATGTAACGACTCAGGCTCAAATACTAGAGCTTATCAAAGAATTAAAAATTGTTACGGGCACTTCGATACTATTTATAACCCATGATTTGGGAGTAGTTGCAGAGATGTGTGATAAAATAGGGATTATGTACGCCGGTAATCTGGTCGAAGAGGCTCCTGTTAATGATATTTTTTATAATCCGAAACATCCGTATACTATTGGTTTACTAAAGTCAATTCCGCGGTCAGATGTTAAACGCGGTGACATTCTTGAATCTATTCCCGGTTCTGTTCCTAATCTTATAACGCCACCAAGTGGATGTAGATTTCATCCTAGGTGTTCTTTTAAGATGGATATTTGTGAAACTAATAAACCAAAATTGGTTGAATTAGATGATAATAAAAATCAAAAGGTAGCTTGTTTCTTATTTTCCAGGGAGGTGGAATCGAGTGAGTGATAATAATGAAAAACGTAACATAGTTCTTTACGTATCACACATAAAAAAATATTTTGATATTTCTTCCGGACTAAAAAAATCTAAAGGAAAGGTTAGAGCTCTGGACGATGTCACATTCTCGCTATATGAAGGAGAGACTATTGGAGTTGTGGGGGAGACTGGATGTGGTAAGACAACCCTTGGAAGAAGTTTATTGAGACTCATAGAACCTACGGCAGGAGACGTATATGTGAACCTCCCACAGGAAATAATGAACAGTATCATCAATCTTGAACAAAGACTGAATGAAATTGTAGATCAAGATAATGTTTCCAAGGAAGATAAAAATGAACAAATAAAAGAAGTATTAAAAGAACTAGGACCACTCAGAAAGAAGTATTCTCTTACAAAAATTCATAAGAGAGAGATGAAAGAGTATAGAAAACTAATGCAACCGGTATTTCAGGATCCTTACAGTTCCTTAGATCCGAGAATGCTGGTAAAAGATATTATTGCTGAGCCCATGAAGCTTCTGACAAAAATGAGCAGCCAGGAAATTTTTAAAAGAACTTTAGATATCATACAAGAAATAGGGCTCAGTGAGGATCATTTATATAGATTTCCGCATGAATTTAGCGGTGGTCAGCGACAGAGAATAGGAATCGCAAGATCTTTAGTTATCGATCCCAAAGTGCTGGTCCTAGACGAACCAACCTCTGCACTTGATGTTTCAGTACAAGCTCAAATATTAAATCTAATGCGCAGCATACAACAGGAGCGGAATATAAGCTTTATATTTATATCACACCATCTCAGCGTTATTAGAATGATGGCTGATAAGGTCGCGGTGATGTATCTAGGAAAAGCAGTAGAAATAGCTGAAACAAATGCTCTGTTTACTAAGATGTTACACCCTTATACAAGAGCACTTTTATCTGCAATTCCTATTCCAGATCCAAAAACCAAAATTAATAGAATTATACTAGAAGGAGAAATTCCGAGCCCTTCAAACCCACCTAATGGTTGCCATTTTCACCCAAGATGCCCTGTAGCTATGAAAAATTGTGGATGGTCTGCGCAAGATCTTGCTCAACCAATTAGAGAGATGCTTGATCCTTTCAGAAATCCTGAATCTGAGTCTTTCCCGAGAATTATTAGGATAGTTACTGATAATGATGAGAACAAAATCGAAATAGATTTTGAAGATATCCTATCCGAGCCTCAAGAATCTGTGAGAGCTATCAATAATCTTATACAAAAGGAAAGCAGGCTGAAAGGGGGGATAAAGTTTTTAGCAATAGACAAAGTGGAAGCCATATCTGCAGATAAAATCGTGATAACTTTTATAAAATATGATGTTCCCAAGCTCAAAGAAGTATCAAAGGGGCATTTTGTTTCATGCTTGATTTATGAGGACACTGGTCAAGTAAAACGCGATGAGGTCCCGAATGCCGAGATACTTGCCTGAGTTAAAAGATAAAAGTGAGCGGGAAATCTCATCCAAAGACCTTACAAAATTTCAATTATTAGGATACATCTTTGCAGATTTTATAAGAGGTGGTTATGTAGTTGTGTCCCTAATCGTTGATCTAGTATTTCTACCGGAACCTTATACATTCCTGCCCGGATTTCATGTTGTAAACTCTGTCTTATCATATTATTTTGACGGATTACAACTACTTTCTCTATTTTCGCTTATCCTGATAGTTTTTTCAGAGTTGATTGCCATTTATGTAGAGATCGTTATATACAAGAAATTTTGGGGCAAAAATGCAACACCTTGGTATTATAGAAAAGCAAAGTAGACAGCGTCCGTACCTTGCTTAAGAGAGTCAAACTTACCCAAGATCAATAAAAATGGCTTTTCACACTTCGGTATGGGTCATTCTACGTAAGGCTAGCTCTAATTATCTAAATTTTGCTTAATCTGTGTTATTTTCAATCGAGCGCTAATCTATTCAAACCAATAACTTTTTTAAGAAGGCCCATTTTATGGCGGAAGAATATGATCATCAAGTTCTTACTGACATGAAAGTCCGATTACCAAAAAAAGTAAGAGTTAGCCGAAGTTACTCAGAGAATCAACACTACAAATCTAAACTAACGCTTATAACTTGAATTCCCGAATTCTTACCACCATTAAGTTGTGATCTATCCATAAATCATTGACTCATGAATGAAGACAACATTTATTAGTAATGGTGGTAAATCCCACCATTACATCACGAAATCAGACAATCGAGAAGGTTGTGAAAGGGAAAACATACGTGTATGAGAGAGTGCCATACTGCAATCCAAGGATATGGAATACCAGCTACCACTACAGGTATGTTGGCAGAAAGGATCACGGAGAGATAAGAAAGATCAGGAGCGTTCTTCCAAGGAGGAGCCTGATACACGCCCCCTTAATTCCAATAATGAAGGCCGTCAGGGAAATGGGCATTGAATAGATGCTGAAGAAGCACCTCACCGACATGGAAAGCAGGGTGATCATTGCCATTGCAGTATCAAAGATTGTCCGTCCACTGCCCCTGGCATCAATTGGCACATGGTTCGACGGCACATCGCTGTACCGTACGATGGGTGTTGATCTGAAATCGCAGCGGATATTAGAACTCCTTGACAGGATAGACAAATCTGATCTCTACAGGCAGTTCTCCTCCGATCTGATCCGGAGGATCAATCCTGGAAATTCACTGCTCTATGGCATAACATCAGTGCCGTCATATTCATCCGCCGGGATACTGGAATACGGCCATGCAAAGTGATAAATATTCAATGGCCGAAAATGGGTAAATTTGAATGGGCGATTACACAAATACACGCCACTGGAACGCCTTCCCTTATACCGCAATCGGGACAGCATTGAGAAGGCATTCCGCATACTGAAGACCGATCTTGATATATTCCCCATGAGGGTCAGGAAGGAATCAACAATCAGGGGGATGATGTTCATATTCTTCCTGTCCCTGATAATAAGGACAGCGCTCATGAGGGGAATGATCTCATCAGGCCTGATGAAGAAGTATTCCCTGGAGAGGATGATTCTGGAACTGGAGAAGCTGCATGTTGTTGAGGATGCAAATGGCAATATTACTGAGCTGGAGAGGACAAGGAAGCAGAAGGACATCCTTGAGGCACTTGAAAAGGTATCGTGGTGGTAAAATCAGGGAGATCTGGAAACTGGGAGAAGAGGAATGGAAGCATGCCCATGAATACAGAAAAAGATGGACTGTTGAGATATATTTCCAGCCGAAGAGAGTCATGGGTGAGATCATCAAGGCAATAAGAACGGATTACATGATCCAGGAAGTCGGTCTAAAGGTGCTCTATTACAACAAGATGAGGGAAAATACAAGGAAATATGGGTAGTTATGCAACACAGTTGAAAAATAAAAAAAAATAAAAAATGGTAAAAAAAAAATTAACTAGTGTAGGTCAAGAAATTATAGAGTGTGTCAGCTCCCCCACCAATCATCACGTTCTCCTGATAGTTCTGTATAGTACTTGGCGTGATGTGAGAACTAACAATAAAGTACTCGACCTGTTGGAATAATTCCACCTGGAATGTCAGATTAATGAACATTCTATCCATCTGCAAGGCGTATGACTCCTGAGCTGCTCCCGCACTACTGAAAGTTTCGTTGTAAAGAGTGTTCATAGTATGCATTTGCGCTACTTCCGTTGCGTTTGCTATTGGGTTGGAGTTGTTGCCTATCCATGACGGGTACATTCCATCTGTTGCAGGGTACACTGACAGGGAGGAACTGGGAAGTGCCATGGGTTTCAGGTAATCCGTTGGGAACGGATAGTCTGGGGACCATCCAAGCAGATATATAGGCATTGGGTTTGTGCCTGGTCCTGTGCCATACTCGTAGTTTATTAACTGGTTGAACGGAGTTGGCTCCTGCTGTATAGCAATACCAGTAACCTGGAGTATATAGTTTGTCCAAGTAGATATGCCAGCTTGATCAACCGGATCTGGCGTGTTGTAGAATATAGGAAGTGTTACCTGAGCTCCATTATACATTAGTTTTCCGCTGCTCATTGTTAGTCCCAGTTTTTTTCCACTATGCTCCATAAATATATTCCAGTACTTTTGAGCCATGCTCAAGTTAAAGTACGGTACATGCCCTCCAGTAGATGCATTAAGCTGAGCTGGTGTCTGATAGTATGCCATTCCCTTGGGTATTATACCAGCAAAAAATGCACCGAAGGAGTACTGTGGATATGCAGGGTTACCGAGCTGATCCTGAAGATACTTGACTTCGTTATATGCATACGCAAATGCTGCTCTTGCGTTTGGGCTCGTGAACATGGCTGCTGGAACATTAGCGCTTGGATCAATGTTTTTAAGAGTTGCAGTATCTACTAATGCATTGAAATTATAGAAGAAAACCGATAACGATGGGAAGCCAAATATGTTTACTGTACCTGCGTTTTTAAGTGCTACTGCATTCGCCCATGACGATGTTGGTATAGCACCCTGCTGTGCTGTTCCTCCCTTTAGCTCAGTATATGGCGTGTTTGTATTGCTCAAGTACTGTATTGCAACAGTTTTTATCGAAGGAGCAGGGTACCACGAACCAGGCGCCTTGTAATATGGATTCGCTTGAAGCACTATCTCCTGTCCCGGGAGTATGTATTCTATGGTATAAGGGCCATCAGCCATCACATGGTTCTGGATATATGTGTTATATGATCCAGATTGCCCAAAGACTTTGTACGCCTGGAATCCAGCAGGGGTGAACGTAATCGCTGCACCATTTGCAATAAACCAGGAAGCCTCAGAAACATAATCTCCAGAAGCCGTGAGGACTTGGAACGCAAGTGTCGGCGTGACAGGTTGCTGGAAGTGTATAGTAAGGTTATTGCTAGTATTGCTGAAAGTAATGTTATCAGTGATATTGTGATACGTGTTTGTAAAGTAGTAGTTTCCGGGAAGCACATACTGACCAAGGATCCACCCGGGATTGTTAGCATTGATGAAAAGCAGGTCGCGTACAAGAGAGTAGTACACATCGTAAGATGTAACAGCGTGACCATTTGCAAAGCTTGCGTTTGCACGGATGGTGAACGTATAATTTTCGTAGGGTTTGAGGTGTGTAGTGTACGTTACAAGCTGTCCTGCTTCGTTAGTATAGCTTGAGGTGTACGTTTTACTATAGTTATTTATGCCTCCATTTGTAAGGTTAGGAAGATGGGTTGCGAGGAATGGATTAAACGAAGTTGTGCTGTTTCCGTTATATACAAGTAACCCGGGATTTGTATTATCAAGTATCTCGTTGCTTACTGTATCATAAGCAATTGCCGGATCCAGTGTTCTGTATCCCCCAGCAGCAAGTTCTGCATTAGTGTATATTGCGCTTGATGAACTTGGCACGCTAACATGGTTAAAAATCGGTATGTTAAGGAATATGGAAGTCGTTGTCAGGGAAGTATAGTTTATCACACCATTCGTAGTGTTTACAACTGCACTGCTTGTGAACAATTCTAGAGTGTAATAGCCGCTCGTAAGACCGTTAAGATAGTAGATCATGCTGGATGGTGGTTCATATACATACACTGGTGAAGTACTGTTTCCAAAATTATTAGCTACGAATGGGAAATTCTGCTGTTGAATCATGTTAGCTCCCTGATAAACATCCATTGACTGATTCACTGTCTGATAAGATACGTTTGCCGGGGTGGTGGCTCCCATAGAATAGGTCAAATTAACCCCGGGACCAAAGATCAACGGATTAGAGAGTACTGGCGAAGTAGAGTTGCTGTTAAGAAGAAGAGTACCATATGATGCATTAAAGTCCTTAAGAGCCGCTGATGGGTACCCAACTGTTAAAGGTATGAGGTTGTTGCTTGTCGTGGAACTCCCGTAATTAACATTATACAATATGAAGTAGTCCCCGGGATTTTTATAGACGTGACTGATCTTCAAACTGTTACCTGTACTGTTAATTAGCTGGTATGTCCCGTCACCAAACCAAACAGAAACATTCTTGAAACTGCTCGACTCATTCACATAAAACGAATAAGTAGAACCTAGACCTATTGCTTCCTGAGTGGTGGTAACTACATTTCCACTGACACCACTACTTGTCGTTGGGTGGTAAAAAGCTAATACTGCAAAGGCTGCTGCTACCATTACCAACACAACGATAACTGCATAAAATTTTGCGTTAGCCGTTGGCTTCTTAGCAGGGCCCCTTGTTCTATCAACTTTCGGTTCACTACTATTATTTTCCATTTTTTTCCTCCAAAGAGTTTAATGTCAGTATTCATATTTATGTATATAAACTTAAGGTTTTGGGGACATTGTCTAAATTTAGTTGAATATTCTAAGAAAGCCAAGGAGAAACTGAAATCATGGAATATCATTGAAACATACTATTACATGCGACTGAGGAAGGCTCCTTACACCGAGTTCAGGAGAGTTTTCACATCGCTTGATGATTATGTGTCAGGATTCTTCCCGTTTTTTTCTGCTCAATAACATTCCCATGATGGACGTGGAACTGAGGGAGAATGATCTCATCAGCTTCATGAACCTGATGTGCCCTCAATGCCGATCAAAGAATGTGGTGAGGAACGGCACATGTCTCAGGACCATGGAAAAGGGCACAGTATTCAGGGTTTGGAGATATATCTGCAACGACTGTGAATATTCATTTGTTGCAAGGCCTTCAAATTACAGTGACGGGAAGCATTACCACGATGATGGAAAGGAGAAAAGTGTCAGAAGCAGGATGAAGACATCTCTGAGGAGGGCTGCAGACCTCTTCCGTATTTTAGGCAGCATGATCATATCCCCATAAGAAACTGTCAGGAAATATATCCCTTCCCCTCCGGACATAGGATGATTTCATCCGGTTAATTTGCGTATGAGGAGCAGTACGTGCATATTGTCGGTGTGGAGAAATACAGGGCATTCCTGAAGGATTCAAAAACAGGGAACTTTGTTGAATAGATTCTCGCCGATCTCTCCACGGAAACCCTGATCGATTTCTTTCTCCGATGGGTTCCAAGATTCAATATTAAGGGGGGAGATATATATAACAACTTATGGATTCCATTACCAATCGGTACTAAGTAAAACTTATCGTATACTCGGAATAAGGATTAGTGGGAGAGATGTTTATTCGAAATAGAGAAGGACCTTGCAAGGATAAAGGAAGCGAAAAGGGAGAACAACCTTTCCTTGGCCAAGAGGATGATAAAGTACATGTTCTTCCGGAATGAAACAAACCTTAAAAGGCTTGGAAAGAACTTGGAATCCACGAGGGAACTCCGAGGGGAAGGATGAGAATGAAATTGTTCAAATTGTGCTGTATAAGCTTAACAGCCTCTATGGTGAAGATGCAATAATACGATCGTTACTGAATTTCATAAGGAAATATAAGAAGGAGGTTTTCTTATATCTCGACAATCCGGATGTCGAGAAGACATCCGACAAAGCAGAGCAAGACTTTTCAATACAGTCATGGCTCTTCAAGCATCGGTTCAAAACAAAGAGGGTCGTCTAAAGATATCCTATAGTACCACTGACACTTATCAAGGGAAAATTGACACAATGCCCACCGGAGCAGTAATAAATGTAATTCCTGAGAGTATTTTCATATCACTGGATGGAAGGTAAAGTCGGTGGAGTAGACAAGAGAGAACTTGATGTGGATCGTCAGAAACTCCTTCATAACTCTTTACACAATCATTACACGATTGAGAAAAACAGTACTCTTTCGCGTTATACACCTGATGAATAGGTATTAGAAACCGTATTGAGTTAGATTACTGATAGGTGAGGCACGAAACGTTATAGCAACAATTTTAAAACTAATCGTAATTTTATTGTTGCTGTAATGAAATTGAGCAATAATTCTCTTGTCCACATCCATTTGTATAATGACATTTTGTGTTTATATAGTGTAATGCTTCGCGCTATCTCCAAATAAGGAATAATGTTAAGTTTCTTCCATTATTCCTTATTTGTTCTCCAGGAACGCCTTTATGATCTTCTTGGTACCGCGCCGAAGCACATCAGATATGGATGATGTGGAGATGCCGAACTTCTGGGCAAGTTCTGTCATCGATATGCCCCTGTCGATGTCATAATACCCCAGGCTGAATGCACTCTTTATGATATCCATCTCCCTTTTTGTCAATTCCTCGTCCTCGTTGTCGAAGAATTCTATTACCCTGGGTTCCAGCCCTGCCTTCTCCAGCTCACCCTTCAGGTGGTACAGGCTGCGCTTCGATGGAACTACAATCCTGTAAACTATTGTATCCGTGCCTATGGATCTGGTGCTCAGTATAGCCGCTTCAGATAAAGCCATGGCGCGGCAGGCGGAGCAGCTTCTGCTCTCGGCCCATATGGTGTTGTTTCCTGCCTGCGTAAACTTGATCGAGGCTTTCCTTAATTCAGTAACGATGGGGACCTGATCGTCTGATTCCACGCGATGCAGGGTGAGTTCCGATGCAATCTTCAGTCTCGACACGGCCGCCTTAAGATTCAGCTGCTTCAGGAGGTTGGTAATGCTGCAGTCATTCCTCTTGAGTTCTATCTCAGCCTGAACTGAACTGTCACCACTCCTTGACACGGTGCATAATTGCCAGAAGCCTTATAACCGTTTTGACTCATATAAATACATGAGACCTGATAATTCAGGTTGGAGTTTTAAATTTCATATATTTATCCATTACTAAGTGAAAATATGGATAAATCACACAATTTACTGATGATGGCTCTTGTGGTCGTGGTTCTGGTATCCGGTGTCAGCCTTGGATACGCAGCCACACACGTTAATGCAACACCATCAGGCAAGGCAGTTTCCCTTACGCTAGTCATCAGCCCTTACAGGTACTTCAACAATTCCACGGGTGACGCACCTTCGTATTTCATACTCGACAATGGGCTGCTCCAGTCTGCGGAATACATATATCTCCCGCAGTACAGCACCATCGACCTTACGATAATAGACTGGGATAACGGATCCTCCAACGTCTCTGCGCAATACGCCAATGTTTCCGGAACCTCAAATAACCAGGTAGCAATATTCAGCAACACGACGGTAAATGATACTTCAATGCCTCAATCCGGCCAGAGCGCCTGGGTGACCTCTGCTGTGAATGTTTCCGATATAGCGCACACATTCACTGTGTCAGGAAATGGCATGAACGTCAATGTACCTGTCCTGTCGCTTTCAACAGAGCAGGCAATGTTCCAGACATCAGCGCCCGGACAGTACGTGTGGGTCTGTAATGCCATGTGCGGGACCGGACCGAACGGTGCAGGCGGCCCGATGATTACAGCCGGATGGATGTGGGGATACATCAACGTGATGTAAACCCAGCAAATCCTTTTTCAATCTAACAATGGGACTTGCAATAAGCTAATCAGTAAAAAAATGAAGATTGTATCAGCGCCCGGACGTTCCAAAAGGAACCTTTTCCTTTATTGTCTTTCCTGGCCGAGGTTTCCGGTCTCAGCCCTAAATCCATGAATCCGAAATGATGAATGATACCAACTCCGTTTTCTGGTGTCCACGATAATCTTGCCGTCTGTTTTCGAATTTTATGCTTTACCCGTTTCTGGCCTTGAATTTTTAATGAACTGAACCACCTGCCTTAATCCCCTATCATCATTTGAGAAACATAACTATGCCGATTTTGTTTTCCATGGAAAACATAAGAAGTGGATATTTGCTCGAAGCCCGTATCAATGGAAAACCGGGCTATTGCAAATCAAACATTGAGTCCATGGCCTCTCTTATAGCCCCACCAATGAATTCTGTCCCTATTAAGCGCTGCATAAAGGTTCTCTGCGGCGGAATTTTCTTTCTCTTCGCCTTCATCTTCAGAACCGCTGCCATATCCTTCACCACCTGATCATATGGCATTATCCCGTCTATGAGCTTCATCTCCTGCGCGGCATTTGGCGTGAAAACCTCTCCCGTTGCAGCTCTTGCCATCTCCTCTGAAGATAGCTTTCTCCTCTTTCCAACTTCGATCCTGAAGGTCTCGAATATGTCGTTGAGGAGCAGCTGGTATCTCCTCCTCTCCTCATCATCCATTGCCCTGAAAGGTGAAAGCATGTCCTTGTGCTCCCCAACCTTCATGACTGACACGTCGATGCCGATTTTCCTCAGCATTCCGGAGACATTTGGCATCATGCTGATAACTCCAATGGATCCAACCAGTGATGTTCGCATGCAGTATATTTTCCCAGCGGCGCACGCCATCCAGTATGCGCCGGAAGCAGCCATGCTCTCCACGTATGCGTACACTGGCTTGATCTCGGATATCTCCGTGAGCTTGTTATAGAGAATCTCCGTAGCATTTGCATCCCCGCCGCCTGAGTCTATTGTCAGGATAAGCCCCGTGGCCTTTCTCGATCTTTTCACAAAATCCAGGGCTGGTAAATATTCTGCAGCCTTCTGCCGGGTTATTCTCCCCCTGAACTCTATCTCAGCTATGAACATGATTTCACAGGGCATCCAGAAATTTATAGATTTGCAAATGCACTGGTTCCTGTCAGGCCATTCCAGGTCAATCCTGACCTTAGATTTGAGGTCAATGTTTATTTACGTATGCGGCAATACAAAAGGGAACCTGGAAGAGGTTATGAGAGTTGATTCATGATGCAGAATGATCCGGTTGATGCGGGAAAAGAATTGAACAGCGACCTTAACGTGATATTCAAGCCTAAGACTGTGGCAGTGATAGGTGCCTCAAGAGATCCAGACAAGATAGGCTACCAGATTGTGCTGAATCTCAAGGATGGCGGTTACACAGGCAGGATTGTGCCTATAAACCCGAAGGCCGATGAGATTCTCGGAATAAAATGCTACCCCTCACTGAAAGATGTTGAGGGGGACATAGAACTCGCCATAATATCAATACCTGCCAAGTACACTCCAGCTGCCGCAAGGGAGTGCGGAGAGCGTGGCGTAAAGGGCATAATAATCGTCGCCTCAGGATTCTCTGAGGTCGGAAACCACCAGCTTGAGGCCGATCTTGTCAATGCGCTTAAGGGCTACCAGACAAGGCTGCTCGGACCAAACGTTGTCGGCCTGATGAACAACACCATAAGGCTAAACGCTTCCTTTGGCCCTTACCTGCCGTATCCCGGAAAGATAGGAATGGTGTCCCAGAGCGGTGCGATGATCATTGCACTTGATGCCAGGACGTGGGTGGACAGGATAGGGATGAGCTATCTGGTGAGCATAGGAAACATGGCAGACCTGAACTTTTCCGATCTCGTAACATTCCTGGTAAATGACAGCGACACGTCATGCATATCGCTATATGTCGAAGGGATAAAGGACGGCAGAGGTTTCCTGGATGCGGCCAAGGTTTCAAAGAAGCCCATAGTTATGCTCAAGTCTGGCAGATCCATGCACGGTTCCATAGCGGCGTCTTCCCATACAGGATCCCTGGCTGGATCTGACAAGGTCTACGACGGCGCAATGAAACAGGCGGGTATACTCAGGGCTAACACTATTGATGACCTGTTTGACAAATCCCTTGCGCTGTCCCTGCAGCCAACCATGAAGGGGCCAAACATGCTCATAATAACCAACGGAGGCGGAATCGGCGTTCTGGCTACGGATGCTGGGGAGATGTATGGAGTCCCTGTAGACACTCCAAGCGACGAACTCAGGCAGAAGCTCTCAAAATTCATGCCAGAATTCGGCAGCACGAAGAACCCCATCGATCTCACGGCCATGGCAACAGGCAGTTCCTACCAGGATGCCGTCAGGACCGCACTGGACGATGACGGTGTCGATGGGCTGGTCGTGCTTTATTGTGAAGTATCGAATCTTGATCCGCAGATTGCTGCAAAATCCATACTCAAGGGAAAGATGGAGGCGAAGAACACCAAGCCTATGTGCGTTGGCTTTGTTGGCGGCGAGCAGTCACGCAGAGCCATTGAATGGCTGCAGAAGAATGAGATACCATCCTACCCGTCGCCAGAAAAGGCCGTCATGTCCATGTCAACGCTAAGGCAGCACGAAATACTCAACCAGAGTATCTGCCTCACAAATAGCGAGATGGCTGGCTTTGATAAGGCAGGAGTTTCCAAATTGCTAATGGATACGAAGAAGTCTGGAACGACGATACTGAGTGAGCTTGATTCCAAGAAAGTGTTTTCCATGTACGGTATCCAGGTTAACCAGATGGAACTTGCAAGGAATGAGGAGGATCTGAAAACCATAGCGGGGAAATTCAGGTTTCCGGTTGCGATGAAAATACAGAGCCAGGACATAACCCACAAATTTGACGTCGGCGGAGTGCGGCTCAACGTGAAATCCCAGAATGAGATGACTGCTGCATTCAGGGACATAATGGCCAGCGTAAAGGAGAAGGCGCCAGATGCGAGGCTCGAAGGGATTGTTGTTGAAGACATGCTTAAGCCGGGTCTGGAGACTATCGTCGGAACCCTGAAGGATCCAAGCTTTGGACCCACCGTGATGTTCGGAATGGGCGGAACTAACGTGGAGGTTCTAGGGGACGTCTCCTTCAGGGTCGCACCTGTATGCCGGGAAGATGCATCCGCCATGATCTCGGAGACAATGATCTCAAAACTGTTCAGGGGAACGAGGGGGAGACCTGACCTGGATTCGGAGGCTGTGATTGACACCCTGATGAGGATTTCATGGCTTGCAATGAATCATCCAGAAATTAAAGAGATAGACGCGAACCCGGTCATGGTGTACGAGAAAGGGGCAATAGCGGTGGACGCAAGGATAATACTGCAGTAGAGTTAAGGAAAACAGGCGGGCATTATTTTTCCCACCTGACTATCCAGCCGTCCAGATC
>JAJYUG010000012.1:19664-29897 GCA_021792655.1 Thermoplasmata archaeon
GAAATGAACAGGGAAGATTACGGGCTGAAGTGGAATTCTGTTCTTGAAACCGGCGGCGTGATGGTCGGATCAAAGGTCAAGATGTCCATCCACATTGAAGCAATCGAAAAGAAGAATTAGTTTTATGAAATATTTTTGCCTGCCGTATGGCAGGCCCTGATTCCCTATTCTCCGTATTCTGTTTTCCTGTATATTTTCACCAGAGTGCCGCTTATGAACAGCAGCAGGCCGAGTCCTATCCCGTATCCGGCTTCCTGGCTCACAACAGAAGGATTCAGGGGTGTGATTATGAACAATATCACGATTGCAGCGAATACAAGGAATGCTGAAATCAGGACATATGTAACCGGCTTCATATCCGCTGCGACCGGCTCAATCTGCCTGACGGTTTCCGCGGTGCGCATGCTTGCAAAATCAAGGAGAATCAGGTAAGCCGTTATCATTGCAAGAATGATCGCAGGGATATCATAGACTGGCTTGAATGTCAGGAGAGATGGTATTGCAAGCGATCCTGTGCCAAACCCTGAAATTGCGGTCATAGCAAGGAGCACATAGACTTTCGCCGGATCCCTGAGCCTGGTCTTCCTGTACTTGATCGACCATATGGCTAACTCTACCAGCACGAATAATGCCACACCTATAACAACAAAGAATAATAGGACCTCCGGGTCAGGGATTAGAAGTGCGGGAGTGAGGGCGCCCCATATGGACATCCCCACAAGATACGCAATGCCTATTATTCCAAGTGCCACTATTACCGGCCTGTCAGTTATCGAGAGGCTGTTGTTCCTGTCAAGGTATGGGATCAGCAGCAGGTATATCAAAGGGGCTCCGGCGAAAACAACCGTTGCCCAGAACGGGTCTATAATGGAAGAAACCTGGAAATCCATCGCCTTGTATACAAACAGCAGAAACCACGGCGGATATAGCGGCCCTGTGAATGAGGTGCCGGCAGCTACCTGAGGGAATGGGCTGAACAGCGTCGGGACGCCAGGAAGAGCAACTACGATAGAGGGTATTATCACAATGGCAGCAAATGTGTAGAGCGCGATCTGCACCATGTAGATCATGTTGTATGGATACCAAGGCCTGTAAGCGGAAGTTTCTCTGTCTACAAGGGGTGCCCTGTAGTTTGATTCAGACCTCCTTGGCATAATTGTGTTGTATTCAGCTAGGAAAAAGTGCCCAAGGAAGATTATTCCGATGACCGCCACAAGCACTATGTGCCATCCAAGCATCCTCTGAAAAAGGGATGCGTTGGTCCCGTTGCCAAAGAATATGCCCTCAAGATATGCCCCTATGACAGGGGTCTCAGCCGCTATTCCCTTTCCGACTCCGGTTGCGTTTGCGGCCAGCACGTCACCGCTCATGGAATAGCCGAAAAATCCAACTCCCAGTGTTGTCAGGAGCAGCAGGATCCCAGTAAACCACTGGTTTTTCCTTGGTTTTTTATACGCACCTACAAACATGTTTCTAAGAAGGTGCAGGTAAAGCAGGGCGATCATTGCATAAGCTCCGTAAAGGTGTGTGGTAAGGATTATGGATCCAAACGGGGTTGAATTGAGAAAATTCTCCGTGCTTGCATATGCTGCTGTCGGCTGGTAATAGAAGAGTATAACAAGGCCCGTTATGACTTCGTACAGGAAAGCGAACATGACCATGGCGCCTGTCCAGTACCACATGCCACCTTTCCTCCGCATGTAATCGGGAACCTTCCGGGGAAGAGGCTGTGGATCATTCATTATCTTTATTATTTCATTCTGGTCTTTTTCTGTCATATCTTGCACCAATTTTAATCACTTATCGTTGTTACGTCTGCCTGGCTCGATGAGGATAACGGGTTTCCCCCGCTCAGGTCGTCACTGTGGCCGAAGATTGTTGGTCCAACCATGGAATTCACGGTATATGTGTCGCTTGAGCTGTCCCATGCCAGAATGACACTCGGCAAAGGACTCTTTGTCGGGCCGGTCACAACGGAAAAGCCCTTGTACGGATCGTACGTGCTCCCGTGGCAGCTGCAGTTTATGAAGCCTGTGTTGCTTGAACCTGAATGTCCCGGATGGTTTGGTATGGTTGTACCCGGCTTGTAGAAATGTATTGATGGAGGGGTGCATCCCAGATGCTGGCAAACTGCGCTTGAAGACACAACGGATTTGTACGGGCCGACTCCACCGGGTGACTTGAATGTTCCGCCTGTGGCGGGTATCTGAACGTTGTATGGGCTTATGGCCACATCGTTACCACTCGAATCTCCCAACCTGAGGAGGAAGTTCGGCTCGTTCTGGAGCGGATAGTCGAATATGACGGCCGCAGGATTGTTTACTGTCATGTCGGGGGTTTTGATGGGTGCGCCGGTAGTAGCGTTAACAAGAGTCAGCGTGGGAAATGACGATACCCCTACGCTCTGTGGAATGAGGTTCTGTATGGCTCCACGGGCTACGCCTATTGTAACGGCGCCCACGCCTAGAGCCATCATCACCTTCAGGAAACTGCGTCTCGATGCGTCAGCGGGGTTATCTTTCTCCGGTTCTTTCCTAGCTTCAACCATCTCGTCACGACCGGATCATGAAACAGTGAAAGTGCCCATCATCCATCCAGGAGTGGCCATGGCGCCTTCAAGATTGCCGGCTCCGCTGCCGCATGGAACATTGCACATCCAGCTGTAATTCCCCGTAACGTTTGCATAGAACTGTGCAAACTCCACCATCTGGGTTCCCACTGGAACGTTAAGATCCTTGCCCGTGCCAAACAGGTTTGGAACGGTGAATGTATGTGCTATATTAGCCTCAGATATGTTTTTAACCGGGATGGAATTGTTTAGTATGTTTATTGACCCTGTGCCGCTGTTAGTGGCATTAATCATTGTCTTGTTAAGCACATACACAACACCTCCAATGGTTCCTGACACATTGGTGTATTCAAGCGGCGTGCCGTAGCCGGGACCGGAGTCGTAATCAAATATTGTCAGGTCTATAAGCCTGTTTGCAGGGATAGAGATGTTTGCTGAAGAGTGCAGTGTGCCGTTTTCCAGTACAAAATACGCGGGCTGGCTTGTTACTGAGCTGTTAAAATAAAGCCCGGGTATGATAACAAGGTCCAGATGGTATGCGCCGGTGCTCACAGGGGTTGGTCCCTGATGATTGTACGCTATACCCACACCTATTCCGCCAATAACAACTATTGCAATTACAATGGAGTAAAATGCCTTCTCATTCATTTTAGTATCCAGATAGGGTAAATTATCCGGTATATAAACAGAAAACCTGAATTATCAGGTAAAAGCTTAAAAATATGGATAGGTAGCTCACATGGGATTCAGGGCGAAGTCATTCTCCGAGTATTTCCTTTGCGGCTTTTATTGGGACTATACAGATCATCTTCATGTCCGTCTCTGCCTTCATGCCATGATAGACGTTCGGAGGTATGAAAATGAAGCTGTCGGCCTTAGATTTGAATACTTTATCACCAATTGTCACTTCCCCGGTCCCGGAGATCATGTAGATCTCATGCTCATAATCATGCACATGGTATGGCGTATTTTTGCCTTTTTCAACGGTTATGAGACGCATGGAGAAAGTGGGCGCGTTATCCCTGTGGGTTATAAGCCATCTTATCCTGGCTCCACCCGGCATGCTCATTTCCTGGATCTCCTTGTGATCCTTAACAAAACCCTTTACCTGAGACTGCATGGGCAATCATGCCGTTATTGTCAATAAATGTTGCGTCAACTACCCTGCGCTATGGCATCAGAACCTTCTGGTGATTGTTCAGCGATCCAGGCTGTTATCTGGCGCAATAAAAGGGTCAACAGCGTTGTCGTTATGTTGAGAGCGTCTTAAAAGGGGATTTGCTCGTCTCTGTTAGGGAAGCACAACTAAATGTGTATACTTCTGCATTTCTCTCTTTTCAGGGAGCCTCGTAAATTATGAACGGCGACAGCGCAGGAAAAGCCAAAAATATTAATTCCGCGACAAAAAGCGCTGGGAGGGAGATTCGAACTCCCGAGCTACGAGAGCACAAGCTTTCCAGACTTGCGCCTTACCAGGCTAGGCTATCCCAGCTCAAAGCGATTCCGATCCCGTGAGCGTATATATATCTTGACCTTGGGCAAAATCAGCCCTTTATCGAATCAAAGACGGTTATTGTGTGGGTCTTCTCTATCCCTTCCATGAGCCTCAGTTTTTCCAGGACAAAATGCGAGAGTTCCTTCATGCTCTGGCTGACGACAAGGATTATAATGTCCCAGCCGCCTGATATTATGGACACTGACAGAACGTGATCGATCCTTGACAGTTCCGTGGCTAGAGTCTTCTGATCTGTCCTGGACTTGGAATCGAAGTTGATGAGAATATAGGCCATAACACTGAAGCCTATTTTCTCATAATCAAGGTTTACGGTATAATTCCTTATTATTCCCTCGTTAGTGAGCTTCTTCATCCTTTCGAATACCGTAGCTCTGGGGATATCCAGTTTTGCTGATATCGATGAGATCTTGTCCCTTCCGTTTTCCTTGAGGTAATCCAAAAGTTTTAAATCCATTTTGTCAATTTGTCTTACCATATTCATTCATTTAATTACATGATATAAATATTTGGTTGTTGTTTATACAATTTTTCTGCTATAATTATTATTAAGTGTGAAATTCTGATCCGCCTCATGCAGAAAAGCGAGTTTGAATATGTCAGGAATGAAGTGCTAAGGTCGAGGGACCATCTTGAGGACGAGACTGTGATCAGGGCAGTCAAGTTGCAATCAGATATCAGGAGCTTCGCAGGCAGCTTCCTCAGGAACTCCGGTTACATCGAGATACCGCCAGTCATAATTTCTCCCCTCACTGACCCGCTGAACCATCCGGTCATTGATCCAAGAATAAAATCCTACGGCGGTGACTTCTGGCTCACAAAAAGCATGATATTCCACAAGCAGATAGCCGTGCAGAGCCTGAAAAAAATATTCATCATGTCTCCGAATATTAGGCTGGAACTGGAGGAAAAGAGGCTGACCGGTAGGCATCTCTACGAGTTTACCCAGATAGATATAGAGGCCCTGAATCATTCCAGGGATCAGATGATGGCTCTGGCGGAATCCCTGATTAAGGACGTGATAAGACGGTTGAAGAATGAGGACGCAGCAGAGTTGAGATATTTTGGAAGAGCCCTGCCGGACTTCTCTGAAAAATTCAGGCGGGTAAGGTACCTTGATGCCCAAAAGGAGTATGGAGACCAATTCGAGAAAGCCATATCAGAGTCCTCCAGGGAACCCGTGTGGATTGTGGATATACCTCTGGCCGCCAGGGAATTCTATGACAGGGAGTATGAAGACCAGCCCGGAATACTCAGGGACATGGATCTCCTCTGGCCGGAGGGTTTTGAGGAGGCAATATCAGGCGGGGAGAGGGAATTCAAGCTGGACAGGATACTTGAACGGGTCAGGAAGAAGGGGCAGACAGAGGATCAGTTCAGATGGTTCATAGAACTCGCTAAGATGGGAATAGAGGAATCTGCAGGGTTTGGAATCGGTGTCGAACGGTTCACCAGGTACGCGTGCGGCCTTGACAGGATCGAGAAGGTCACTCCGTTCCCGAAGGTTCCGGGTAAAGTATCACTCTGAAATGGCGCCGGGGGGGAGATTCGAACTCCCGAGCTACAAGAGCAATAGATCTCGAATCTATCGCCTTACCGGGCTAGGCTACCCCGGCCTGGTCTCAGAATATGCAAGAGCAATGGCATATTTTACCATTTTCTTTTTGCTCTTCCTCCTTTCCTTGCCGGACTGCAGTTGATGCCGAACAATCAAGGATTGTGGAATGGAAAACGCATTCGGCACTGCCCCTCTATTTGTTTGGGAAATCTTTTGGGGTTTTGTCTCCCTGCGTCCAAGATTCGCTGACTTTCTCCATGTCATGCTTTCCCCGCACCAGCGAACTAAGCCCTGCAAATATCAGGATTATGAAACTTGCCAGCAGGGCTGCGTGTATGCCGGTCAGAAATTTCTGGGAGACACCCCCCTGCAATTTCGTAACCCCGAGGAAAACCTCGAACGCGACATACCTTGGCACAGATATTGCTGCGATTGATATAGCTATCACATAACTGAAGAGCGTCCCTATATTGGAGAGTGTCCTCAGAAGCCCGGAAATTGACCCGTAGAGCTCCCTGGGGGCAGCAGACATGACTGCGCTGTTGTTTGATGGCCAGAACATGGAACCTCCGAATCCTGTTATGATGGAGCCTGCCACCACTATATAGATGGAACTGGTGGCAGTCAGCAGGAGGTAGACCAGCACTCCGCCAGCCATGAAGAATATCCCTGTGCTCGCCACCACTCTCGATCCAATGCGATCCGACATCTTTCCCATCATGGGCGAAAAGAAGCTGGAGACGATATAGCCCGGGACGAGAATGAGTGACGAATAGAGTGGACTGAATCCAAGTATTCCCTGCAGGTACATTATGAGAATGAACAGGACGGATAGATACCCTATCGCCTGAAGTGTCGCAGCAAGCAGCGAGAAACTGAGCACTTTCTCCTTGAATGCCCTTATAACGATGACAGGATCGGCGACTCTTCTTTCCAGGATGATGAAAGGAATGACAAGGATGCTACCAATCAGCATGAGAAGACCGTTGCTCATGTCAAGACCGTTTCCCGCGAACTCCACTGCCCCGTATGAGATCATGCTGAGCAGCACAACTAGCAGTGCAGTACCACCAAAATCAATGGTCGTCCTGGATTTCCTGTTGTCCCTTATGTAGCGCATGCCTATTATGAGGCCCGCTATGCCAATCGGGACATTTATGTAGAATATGTATCTCCAGCCTATCATTGTTGTAATAATTCCACCGAGAACTATTCCCAGTGCACCTCCAATGGTCCATCCCATGCTTGTTATGCCGAATGCCTTCCCTCTCTCCTTTGGAGGGAAATAATCGGCCACAATGGCGCTGCTGTTTCCCTGCAGTAGAACGGCGCCGAATCCCTGGAAAGCCCTTGCAGATATCAGGAAAACCACATTGGGGGAGTATCCGGACAGGGCTGATCCGGCAATGAATATCAGGAAGCCAAGGTTGAACATCCTGCCCCTTCCGAAAATGTCACCGAGCCTTCCAAGCTGGGTGGTGAACGCTGCAAGGACGAGCAGGTAAATCAGTATTACCCAGATTGTGTCCAGGAAGGGCGCATTGAGCTCATCCGTTATTGTGGGAAGGGCAAGTATCACAATTGTCGTGTCGATTGCCGACATCAGCATTCCTACTAGCACGCTAATGAGTATCAGGTTCTTCTTTTCCACCATTTCGATCATGCCTTTGGAGTCGGGTCACTCCAGCGAGGTCGGGACACCCCAGCGCACAGTCAGCCGCCAGGAGAAATAATGATCCACCGCTCGGCAGATGCTGGCTCTGGAAGATATCCGGCGATTATTTAATCATTATCAGTCAATGGAAGCTACACTGCAGAGCATCTTATGCGTAATGACAGGGGCTGGAACGCTTTCAGGCACCCTGCCTTCCAGCGGCCAGTACTTTTTTTATTCGCTGGTAAAGGCTATCCGGCTCATCTTCAGCCAGCAGATCGTCTATGAATCTATCCGGATTTTTGCGATATTCAAGATATCTTCTCAGATCCACTGAAAATTTATCCAGATACTTTTCGTTGAATGGAGAGTCAACTACGTCACACTCGATGCGACCCAGGTTGATTTTTCCCCGCAGGCCTATATAGCCGACTGCCACTGATACACTATCTTCTTTCAGGGCATGCTTTACCGAGAACAATTTTCCGTACACAGAAAGCTGCTGCATGTGCTCAGATAGGTAATCCCTGGTTTTGTCAGTCTTGTAATCCAGGATTATGGTTGTCCCCGTCCCTTCGGACCTGAAGACGGCATCAAGCTTCCCCGTGAAGAGAATCCGGTTGTCCACGCCAATGGATGGAAAAATGGAGGAAACCGGCAGTGTTATGGATTCTTCTGAACCGGTCTGTTTTGCCCCATACTTGACCGATATTTTTTCATTAACGATCCTGGTGTTTTCAAGATACACCTTCTCCTCGTCCTCGAGATCGCTCTCCTCAATTTCGTTCAGGAAATCGCGCTGTGCGTTTTCATGCACCCTTGATCCGAGCTTCATAGCATCGCTGCCATAGAACATCGCTATTATGTAACTTTTGAGGAAACGATAGGGTTCCTTGGTAGCTTTCACCAGCGAGTATGAAAGCCTGTTCTTCCCGGTAAAGAATGAGGCAATTGTCTCCCTGATCCACGATCCATCAGAGTTCAGAATGGCCTTTGCCTTCTCGTAATTCCCATTCACAAAGCTTGCGTAGGCCTCGTCAAAATTCATTGTCACGGGCTGTATGTCTTCTGCGGTGTTCGAGAGTTTCTTCTCGCAGTATCCTGGAACATAATACCTCTTGAGGGCGCTTTCGCTGGCCACTATCCCAAGTGTCTTCTCCGCCCTGGTGAAGGCAACAAAATCTATCCGCTCAGACTCGTCGTATATTTCCTCGCGAACGTCCACGCCTTTCACAGCCCTTATTATAGAATATGACACTGCGTCAACAAAGCTCAGTGTCTTTCTTGAGTCCTTCGGCACATACAGCACGTGGGTAAACTCCATTCCCTTTGCCTTATGCACCGTTGTCAGCACCAGACTGCTCTTCTTCTCCGGAACATCAAAGGTCTCGTCCGTCGTCGCGAGATAATCCATGAAGGCATTCATGGTCAGTTCAGAGGATGTCTCGAAGAATTCCCTGATGTTGGAGTATATTGCCATGGCCGTTGAAAAATACTCCCTGCTTATGGATACGGATATCGGCAGGATTATTCCGGTAAACAGGCCATAAAGGTCTTCCCTGGAGAACGGCTTAGATGCCATGTATGGGAAACCTGAAAGTTCTTGGTCGAGTTCCTCCTTCGCCCATATCTTCCTGCGAGTCCTCTCTGAGATGGCGAATGCATCCCTCAGTGGAATTCCTGAGAACGGACTGAATATTGCCCTGAGCTTTGCCTCCGGATCATCAGAGAATATGGATGTGATGTAATCCATTATGTCATTCCTCGCTGTTATGTGCGAACTGTAGCCGTTCGTTGAGGAATACTGAACGCCCTTCCTGTCCAGAATTCTTGAAATCTCTGTCAGCTGGCCGTTTGTTCTGGTTATTATTGCCACGTCCTCGCCAGACCCAAGAGTAGGTATTATGGACACCGCCATTGCTGCTGCCTCGGCTTCCGGGTCGTTTGATGCCACCAGGCTGACCTTTTCCCCAGGTTCTGCAGATGAACTCCTGAATTCGGACAGCTCGGTGTAAATTTCGGGGTTCCTGATGCTCCCAAGGAAGAAGCCCTTGGCGTAGCCTATGATGTTTTCTGTGCTCCTGTGGTTCTCCCCCATTGTGAGCCTGTGTATCCCCTCAATGTTCCGTATCCTGTCAAAATTCTTCAGGCTGCCCCCCTGGAAACCGAATATGGATTGCTTCCTGTCTCCGACAGCGAAAATTTTTTCACCGGACCTGAGTGCTATCTCGGCCTCTATCTCGCTGACGTCCTGGAGTTCGTCAACGAGCACATATTTATACACAGGCCCGGTGAAGTGCCTGAGGAACATCAGCAAAAGATCATTGTGATCTGCTACGTTCCTTCGATCCTTCTTTATTTTCTCATAATGTGCATATGCAGAGACAAAATATTCCAGGAATTTCAGGTTTTCCTCCTCGGTTATGTTCCTGATTGTCATATCCGAAAAAAGCCTGTGGAGTTCATCTCCTGCCCTTCCCATATCTATGTCTGCCGGAAGTATTCCGAACGCTTTCACGTATCGAATGGCATTTTCTACCTTGGGTACAATCTCTTCCAGGATGTATTCCTGGGAATAATTGAGGGCCCGGTCCTTCTTGAAGCTGCGGTAGATTGCGTACCTGAGAAGGTTGTTGGAGGCCATTGAAAGATTGATTCCCTTTCCTCCCAGGTAACGGTATGCATAACTGTGGAAAGTGGATATTTCCATGTTAAATGCCCTGTAGGGTTCAATCCCGTTCTTCAGCATTTTTTCAGAGATCCTTGCGAGCATTTCGTCTGCAGCCTTATTGGTGAATGTCAGGCACAGTATCTCGCTCTCGCTGATGCCGTTCCTGATCAGATTGACGGCGTAATTTGCGAGTTCCTCAGTTTTTCCCGTCCCCGGGTTTGCGACGATTATAACGTTATTCCCCATAGCCTCTTCAGCGGATACCATT
>JAJYUG010000063.1 GCA_021792655.1 Thermoplasmata archaeon
TTCAACACAGGGATGTTCGATGCCGCAATGATACTGTACCTGATATCATTTATTTTTTCACCCATAATACTCATAGCAGCAGTTCTTGTTCTGGCAGGGTGCAATGAATCTTTGCGGAAGCTAAAAAACGGAAGCTCTCAGCCATCTACACGCTGATGAAGCCTCTTCAGGCACCGGGATCAGTCGAGGAAATGCCGATGGCTCGCAATGAAAGAGTAAATCTTCCGGGAGAATTTCATAAATCCGGGAGACATGGATACATACCCCAAGAACCTGAATGCCCTGAAAGCAGCGAGAACAGCCAACACTGCATCTGCCCCGTGTCTGGTGGCACCTTCCTCCTCCAGCTGGATTTCGTCACGCATAATGTTACGGCCATATTCTGGAGCTACCGGGGAAATCGGAGCGACTGTGAATTCCTCCCCTTTATCTGCTGACTCCAGCAATCTTCCAAAAAACCTGCAAATCCTGCAGTCAGCATCTATATACACAACTTTTTTTTCAGTGCCCGTTGCACCAGTATCCGCTGATTCGTGCCGGCCTGCTGGAATTCCTCTTCTCTTCCCGTTCATGAAGCCTCTTCACTGGAAGACTGGACTCTTGTCCCTGATGAATGTACCATTCTGCAGGTCCATGATGGCCTGATTTATCTCTTCACGGCTGTTCATGACCATGGGGCCATACCAGTATACCGGTTCCCTGAGGGGTTTGCCAGAGAGAAGAATGAACCTTCCAGCATTTTCCTTTGTGAATACCGATACCGCCTCGCCATCGCTGCTGAATACTGCTGCTGATCCTGGCTGTAACCTGTCCCCCGAAGCATTCAGGATAACTTCCCCGGCAATACTGTAAGCAATTGATGTGTACCCTGCTTTAATGGGAAAGGTAAATTCTGACTCACCCTCCATCCTCACATCAAGGTACGTTGGATCAATCTCCGCCCTTCCCTTCAGTGAACCCTGTGTTCCAAGATATTCTCCGGCAACAATCTTTACCCTGGACCCGTTGTCGTTTTCGACAACCGGTGTTGTCTTTCCCTTGATATCATTGTACATTGGCGTTGACATCTTGGTCCTGGCAGGCATATTTATCCACAGCTGAAACCCAACAGAGCTTGTGGTCATTCCAGTTGCCTGGAGAAGCTCCCTGGGATCCTTGTCGTCGAGCGGCTTCGGCATCTCCTGATGGAAAATACCGCTTGCAGCTGACATCCACTGTATGTCGGATGGAAAGATGGTTCCCCGGTTTCCCTCGCTGTCCTGGTGTTCCACCTTGCCTTCAAGCAGATACGTTACAGTTTCTATTCCACGATGCGGGTGCCACGGAAAGCCAGAAAGATATTCCTCCGGCTTGTCGGATCCAAAGTGGTCAAGCAGGAGGAACGGATCGGTCCTGATCGCCGATTCGTGCCCGCCAAATATTCTCTTCAGCTTTACTCCTGCGCCATCTGTTGTGTTTTTGCCAACATAAACATAATCAACTTTTTTCGGTTTGAAGCCATCCATCGTTATCACCGAATGCCATTTTCCACGGATCAATTGAAAGTGTAAATCTCAATCACGTAGTAAGTAGCGAATTCATACTTAGTATGTAATGCCGATTTATATACCTTTTGATACGATTCATGGAACGGGCGTAAAGCTCGCAGTTGTGAGGGAGGCTGACCCAAACTCGGTCTCGTTTGCGAGAATTTCACCCTTGAACCTGTTTCCAACCGCTCCGGACAGTACCCTTAGCGGAAGCTCCCCTCCTTCGGGAGAGGCGGAATCCAGCATCTCTCTCGGAGCATTCCATATTTCTTCCCAGTTTCCACTCCTGAAAGCATCAAGGCACGTATCAAGGTATTTCAGGGCGTTCTCCGGAACGCTGAGAACTCCCTTTTGCCAGAGGTCGAGCCTGTGAATTATCGATCCGGTGGATATGATGGCTACTTCATGATCCATGGAAAGTCTCCGGATCAGGGTGCCAACCCTCTCGTGATCCTTTGTACCGGTGGAATTTGATATGGATACAGGTATAATGGGCACGTCTGCCATTGGAAATATATGGATAAGCGGTGACCATGCACCGTGATCCAGCCCCCACCCTTCCGCAATACCCAACGGTAAGTTATCTTTCTCTGCCAAATCCAGCAAATCCTCAGCAAGTGCAGGTGATCCTGGCGGGGTGTATCTGACCTCGTAGAATTCCTTTGGAAATCCATAAAAATCATAAAGCTGGTTCAGCTTTGGTTTCGAGACAATTCCGATTCCCCCCTCAGTGACAAAGTGCGGGCTGACTACGAATACCGCCTCTGGTTTTCCAATCATGTCTTCTCCAATTAGTTTCAGGGCTCTTTCCGTATCATCATGTTTAACGCCCAAATCACCAATCAGTGTTGGCGTATTCGGTACGTAAAAAGCTCCAGTAAGGCTCATGAAATCAGTTCCTCTCAAATCTATAAGTATTCTCTGAGGACTAGGGAATTATTCTACTTTTTGTTAGGGTGCGATGAATGATTTGCATTTTACATGAATGGGCATGCGCAATGTAACCCGGTGAAACATGCCTTACATTCTACAGGCCCATTTATTATCTAGTATGGAAAGTCATACTTTGACACGATGAAAACCGCGGAATTATGCTAACCTGTATGAACATCGACATATGTCCTGAAGATATCACAATTGCCATAAAACAATAATAGCTGTATAAAAATTATCAGACTGATCATGTGGTATTTCGGCTGGACATATTTTTGACATGAACACGACAGTTCAACGCCTGAACATCAATTTACCAACATGCTTCAAGATCCAATCCACCAGCAGGTTATAAGTCCTGATCCCCTCGTCCATTACCTGAACTGATCCATTTTCCTCTTTGATTAATTTCTTTTTGCACATCCATTCTAAATAGATCAGGAATTTGTCATACGAGAGTTCTGAAGCCCCCGCTAGTCGAGTCTTGTTCATCGGACCCTTCTCCATAAGGTTCTTTATTACTCTTGCGACAACGTAAAGATCAGGCTTAAATTTCTCTGTTTTGGAGTTCGGTATAGAACCACCTCAATTCAGCCACCAGATTGTCCATGTGCCATAGCTCACTATAACTCTTTCTGATCATCTTGTCTCCTACACCAAGCGCCATAAGCACAGATCCAAGAAGTACTAAATATAGATTGGTGGGTATCCCGAAAATTCCTGTGATCAGTATAGCGTAAGCAAAGAACAGGATTATAAAAATAATTCCAAGATTCAACAAGAAGGTCATGGTGCTGAGCACTGTGAAAGCCTGTTTTGCCTTATTGAGGTTAATTAGAATCTTTTCCCAGTCGCTTATTTCTATTATGCGCATTATTCCAATCACTCCCTCCTTCAGATATTCGTCCCAACTATTTTCAGACGGCACTGTAAAAGGCCTGTGGAGTATCCTGTACACAACGAGTGCAAAAATGGCAAACAATAAAAGCACAGGTATGCCGATGCCGAAGTAAGTGTTTCCAACCAATATATTCCCAAGAAAAGGGTTGAGAGTTTCTAGATTATATAGGTTAACAGAGAAAGCAACAAGGTCCGCTGCGAGTATGGCCATCAGTATTATCAAGAAAACCTCTGGTAATTTCTCCCCTGATCTCTCGTACCTTAGGGCGGTATCTATGGATTTTTTCAGTTCCCTCATTTTGTCCATCGCTTCGTTCTCATCCATCAGAGCCCACCTACCACAACAGCTCTTACAAGTGAAAAGTTCTGGACGAATATCCCGTAGCAGTTTATTCCGTTCCCATTGTAAGCGCTTATGGCTGTGTTCAGATATGAACTGGGAACATCGTATATTATTCCAACAGCAATTGGATGCGAGGGCGAAATAGATAAATTGGCCGGTCCACCAGTTTCAGAGGTTTGACTAGGAAACAGCACTTCTGCGAAGTTGAAATTGACATGAAGACTTGAATTTACGGTTGTTGATGTACCGTTTGGAAAAACTACCTGCGAATTACCAGAAGCCGCCCCCTGATAGAAAACTGTCAGTTGTCCATGAACCATCATGCCCCCTTCGATGGCAACAACTATTACAGTGCCGTTTGCTCCGTGACCTGTTGTATAGAAATTATTGTTGTAAGAAACGAAACTCTGGTTGATTCCCATTGTAAGCAGTATCAGAAACGCGAGGAACACTGTTGCAATTTTCCATAACCCTGATTTCATGATAGTTTGCTAAATTTAACAAAGAATTAAGATAGACGCTCTCCGAGAGTATAATCCGGTCGGACAAGACTACATATGGAATTGACCGACAAGAAAGCAGCAGGAACACAGGGAGCACTCACTGCTGATTGAAGGAAAAATGTGCCTTAAGATAAGGATCCACGTCGATCTTGCCGACATGACCCGAATATCCGCAATCGGGAAAATAAGGGTAATTGTTCGGCCTCAGTCCAAACGCTATCTGTTCAGCCTCCTCATTATTACGGCGATTTCAGAGTTGAAGATGGAGATCCACGTCTCCGGACAGCTGGGTCCACTAAGACCTGAACTTTTCAAATATAGCGACAACATCCCTGGAAGCGTTCACTTTTACCAGGGTATAGCAGCCAAGTATGCAACGTGCCTGCATAAACCTCTTATTAAGTCCAAGGAAAATTTCGAGAAAGTGATTTATTGGTATTATTGACCGACCGTTTAAATAGGTTCTTGTTTTATAATTCATATGAATAAAAAGGACAATAAAACCAAAGATACGAAGCCTGACATTGCTAAAGACTGGCTCTATTTTAACTGTTGTTGTGTTGTTCGGTTCCATGACAGCCGTAATTGGCATTTGGCGTAATAGCAGCGACACATCTTTATCCCATGTCAGCGCACCGGAATACAGTGCTAATGCCATGAGTTACAATATACAGAACTCAAGTAACGTAAACAACAGCACTCTTGTGACTGTATCCATAAACTCGAGATCGCCTAACGTACGAATACCTTGTCCAGGTTGCAGCGGAGGGGGGAGCACATATATGACTGGTGAGATATCATTTAACCAGAAAGACATGCCTGTGCCTGATATCTTGCTCTTCTATGTAGAGGTTTTTTGAATGCGACCTCGTTCACTACGGGATCTGCAGGATATAGTGCTTCCTTGGTAGTTGGCGTTAATACAAATAATCCCTTTTCCAACTGGCAGATGATTAGTTACTCATTTTCTGCCGGAGGATTTTCAACGCAAATAACGGCTTCAAGCAACTCTGAATTCTATGGCGTCTTTCCATTGGGAGCTTACGATTCTGGTGTGCGTATCCAAATGTTGCAATATCGATACATTACGATGGCCAAATAACGGCATACATATTCAATCAGATTGTCGCAAAAACATTTAATGGAGTACCGTACATTTGGTACAACGGAGTCGTATTTAGTGGGACTATAGGTAGTATCACAGCGTACGCGAACGTCATACAGTATATTTCTGGGTGAGGAGGGGGCAATGAAAATGCACAGCTATTCAAGAAAGATATGGTACTATTCAATAATATGTATGGTTCTTTCGGTTCTTTCACTTTCTATATTGCTGTATCGCATTGTCATGGTTGCTGGTGTTGGAATTTCGTCAGTTAGCGTTCAAGAATATTCATACGTCTTGGGTTCGTTTCTGGCAGTATTCATCCCATCTGCCTACCTACCATTTTACAGAGTCCGACGCCCTTTTCTTACAATCGGATATTTTTTCACTCTGGTCATCTGGCTTCTAATTGGCTTCAATGCCGGTTTGTGGGTTTTCCTGCCTCCAGCTATCTCAGCTGTAATTTCATACGGTTCCATCAAACCGAGAAATAGCAACGCCATATAATTCACATCGATTTCATTGGTATGCAGGGGATGGGATTTGAACCCACGTATCCCTACGGAACCAGACCCTCAATCTGGCGCCTTTGACCAATCTCGACAACCCCTGCAGGTCTATGCTGATAACTTTAATTCTTATTTATCTTTCTTT
>JAJYUG010000013.1 GCA_021792655.1 Thermoplasmata archaeon
ATGGACTGGCGGGGATTTGAACCCCGGGCCTCTTCCATGCCAAGGAAGCGATCTACCTCTGATCTACCAGCCCAGAAAAGCAAGACACCCATTAATAGGTAGTTTTAAAATTTTGTCATGGATTTGGCATTTCGAATATTGTATTGCAAGGTTTTTTGCAATTTCGAATGAAACATACATTAAATATTTATATGAAAGTAAAGACTATTTGATGCAACCGTGAGGGCATAGCGTGCATACAGAGAGTTCTAACCATGTAAGAGAAAATGCGGAAAATATGGTGGTGGAGGATCACTACGAACTGATTCCGCATCTGGTATCCATAGATATATCAAGGAACCAGGAGGGGGATCTCCTTTATCGCATATTGGAACCTGAGATTTCCCAGGAATATCAGGATTTTACATCAAAACTATATGATGAAATGCGCTATGTCATGCTTAGCAAACCCAAAACTATCGTTGGAGCGCAAAGTAGGTCTGAAATATTTGAATACTACCTCAGAAATTACGAGCCTGGCCTTAGGAAAGAAACAAGTGACAAAGTCCTGTACTATTTCAGGAGAGATAATGAAGGATACGGGGTAATAAACCCGATAATTCTTGACGAGAATATTGAGGATATATCTTGTGATGGGATAAACATACCAATTTTTGTCTATCACAGGAAATATGGAACATTAAAGACAAATTTAATTTTTAAAGATACTAATCAGCTTAACTCATTTGTTATAAAACTTGCAAGCATTTGTGATCAGGGGGTGTCCATAAACGATCCCATCCTTGATGGCACTTCACCTGATGGTCACAGAATCCAGGCGGTTTACGGGACAGAGATCTCACCCCGGGGATCTGCGTTCACTATCAGGCTGTTCAGGAAAAATCCGTTCACTGTCATAGATCTTGTCAAAAACGGAACAATAAGCAGCGAAATGGCAGTATATCTCTGGTACATGGTTGAGAGCGGCTCTTCCGGGATTGCTGTAGGACCGCCGGCCGTAGGTAAAACTTCCCTCCTTAATGCATTGCTGATGTTTATGCCTGAGAATTCCAAAGTTTTCAGCATAGAAGAGACGAGAGAGCTGAATTTTATTCATGAAAACTGGATCGCGACCGTTGTAAGGGAGGGACACATAGATCTCGGCCCGGACGAGGAAAACCTGTCCAAGATCGACACGTTCGACCTTGTTCGTATCGCAATGAGGCAGAGACCTACATACATCGTCGTCGGAGAAGTTAGAGGAAGCGAGACCTATTCACTGTTTCAGGCAATGTCCACAGGCCATACTGTATACTCAACACTTCATGCAGATTCCATGGATACCCTGATCAGCCGCCTTGAAAGCGAACCCATAAACGTTCCACGTGTTCTTGCAATTTACCTGAATGTTGTTATCATAATCAAGTTCGTTCGTATAAACAATCGACTGGTAAGGCGTGTCACAGAGATAGATGAAATAGAAGGGAAGGAGGAAGCCGGAAATGGGCTGATCTACAACAAGGTCTTTGCGTACGATCCGTCTCGCAACGTCCATGAATACAACGGACAGAGCAACGTCATCGCGAAGTTCGCTGCCCTAAGGAAATATTCACCTGAAGATCTCCAGGATGATTTCAAAAAGCGGATAGATCTTATAAACCAGTTAGCAGAAAGAGGAGATACGGGAATATCCGCTGTGAATCAGGCGATCCAGGAATTTGGAAACCATTTCCACAGCAAGAAGGGAGGACGTTAGGGTGGGAACAGGAATCAGGGAAAGGCTGATAGCCTATAAAAGCAGGATTGTGCGAGGGGCTGGGAACTCTCCAAGGAATGAACTTTCCAGCACAAAGGCCGATCCAGTTCTCTCGACATCTCTCAAAATCTTTGGTAGCCTGTACCGGAAACATACATTGTTGTTGGGTCTAGATTCAGAATTAAAAAAATCAAAGATGGGATTGACCAGGGTTCAATACCTGTCACTTTCTTCTTTCTATTCTATGTTCTTTATCCTGGCTGTGCTTGTTCTATCTGTACTAGTTTATGCGTTTTCGAGGTTTGATCCCGCTATAATATCTGCCGTGGCATTTCTTGCTATACTGCTCTGGGGTGTTGGCTTGATCTATTATCCCATAACTGTCTCGCACACCAGGAAGAGGGATATTGACGCAAAGTTACCCATGGCAATCGGTTACATTTCGGCTATGGCATCCGCAGACATTCCCATAGACAGGATTTTATCTGATCTCGGAAAACTCGAGCTTTATGGCGAGATATCAAAGGAGGCTAATTCCATCAGCGTTATGACAGATATATTTGGGATGGACATTCTTGAAGCCATAAAGGAAGCGTCCCGGTTCAGCCCTTCAAGAAAATTCTCGGAATTCCTGTCCGGCATTGGGACAACTGTGAATTCTGGCGGGAATTTGAAGGATTATCTCATAGGTAAAGCAAGACAGTACAACTCTGAACTTACCATAGGCATCAAGCGGAATGTCGAATCGATCGGCGTGCTGGCTGAGAGCTTCATAACCGTCGGCGTTGCCTTTCCGCTGATGCTGATGATAATCGTCGGGGTGATCGCCGTCCTAGCGCCGTCTCCTCCAGTGAACCTCATATTATTCCTGGTGTTCATTGTGGCCCTGATCATACCGGCAATTACAGCAGTTTTTACAATATTCATCCGAAGCACCTTAAAGGAGGTTGAATTTTGAGCAATAACAGGACACTCGTGATGTACGGCTCACTTGGGTTTGCCATTTTCCTCCTTATACTGGGAATTTCACTGAAAATACACTATTTCAACATCCTGACAAATCCAATAGCAGCTATTGCGATATTGCTGATAGGCGCCCTTACGCCTTACGGATTTTACGAGTATTCACAGGGGCAGAAAATTATTGAGATGGAAAGGAGGCTGCCGGATCTCTTACGCGATATCGCGGAATACTCCAATTTTGGCCTGCCTGTCTCTCAAGCTCTAATTCGTGCAGGGAACAACGAATATGGGCACCTGACACTGCTCATAAAGGGTATAGCTGATAAGATCTCCGCTGGTACGCCGGTTGAGGAGGCGGTCTCATCCTCAGAAGCCGAAATTCACTCCCAGGTAATAAAGCGGGCATTTACAGTGCTGAGAAAGGCAACCGAATCGGGAAATAACGTTTCGGAGGTGCTGAGGCTTATCTCAGAGTTTACCGGAGAAATTGAAGTGATAAGGGAAGGCAGAATTTCGGAAATGAAGAACTTTGTCCTGGTCATGTATGTAGCGTTTGCAGTTTTCTTTTTCGTGGTCTTGGCCATTGATCTTGCATTCCTCCCTAAGGTAGCTGAATCCAATTTCTCCCCTCTTGGATTCAATGCCCAGACGGTCAGTTCATCGACAATAGAGAGGATATTCAGTGGCGGGATCATTGTTCAGGGCGGAAGTACAGGTCTCATGTCAGGAATTCTCAAGGATGGGAGCTTTGGAACCGGTGCATTTTTCACCGGGATAACACTGCTCGTGACTGTCGTCGCGCTTGGAATCTTCGGGGTGCTCTGATTGGAAATCTCAATGAATCTTGTGAGAATTGAGAGGGGAAATGAAGATCTCTCATTTCGGGAAATTGAGCCGGGAGCTATTTATTCAAGGATTTTCCGCAATCCGCTTGACAATAAGATAAATTATGAATTGATAGAGCCGCAGATTGACCCAAAACTTGAGCCCATCTACAGGAATTATGTAAGGGATTTCATGAACGGCGGGAACAGGAAACCCTTCGATAACCCTCCCGATCTGGGTAAAGGAAAGGGAAAGAAGTCAAATTCTCCAGATTTACAATTTAGCCCACTTGACATTGAGATCGTAAGATATTACGTCAGGAGGGACACTTTAAAATATGGCAAAATAACTGGCCTTCTTCTCGATCCCGATGTAGAGGATATTTCGTGTGAAGGCTCGAATAAGCACATATATGTCTTTACAAAGGAATTCGGGTACATACCTACTAATGTGGTCTACGAGGACGACGAGGACCTGAATTTTTTCATAAGGAAGATAATCCAGGATTCCGGTAAGAACATTTCAATTGCTGATCCCATCATAGACAGCACCTTGCCTGACGGTTCGAGGATACAGGCGTCAATTGGAAACTATGTCACGGCATCTGGCCCGGCCTTCTCAATTAGGAAATTCAGGAAAGAGCCTTTTACTCCTCTCGATCTCATAAGGCTTGGCACAGCTTCTACAGAGATATTTGCTTACCTCTGGGTATGCATAGAATACGGGAGCAACATGATTGTTACAGGCGGAACTGCATCAGGCAAGACTGTGATGTTAAATTCCATTCTGCTGTTCATACCACAGAACCTGAAAATAATAACAATTGAAGACACCCGCGAGCTGAGGCTCCCCCATGAAAACTGGCTCTCTCTTATCTCAAGGGAGGGAACAGGAAAGAACGACCCGGAAAGCGGAAAGCGAATTGGCGAAATTGACATGTTTGACCTCCTTACCGCGTCGCTCAGGCACAGGCCAAACTACATAGTAATAGGTGAGGTCAGAGGCAGGGAGGCATTCACCATCTTCCAGGCCATGTCCACAGGCAGGTATGGTCTCGCGACATTCCACGCAGAGGATATCGGAACACTGATTCACAGACTGGAAGCAAAACCCATAAACATACCTAGAAGCCTCATCGGGTCCCTCGATGCTGCGATTGTTATGGGAAACTTTGTATTCAAGGGGGAAACGCGACGGAGGGTGAAAGCGATATCAGAGGTAATGGCAGTGGACTCTCACCACGGAGATACGACAGTGAATAACGTTTACTCAATAAATTCAGACGATACATTCAGATCCTCCGGATTCAGCTATATTCTCGAAAAGATTGGATCACGGTACGGCATACCTGTCAGTGTCATGGAAAGGGACGTCATGATAAGGAAAAATATACTTGAATCCATGATCCGCCAGAACAAGGTATCATACAAAGAGTTCACGAGCATGATTTTTTCCTTCTATCATGACAGGGATGCCGTTATCGAGGCTTTTCAGGCAGACAGATGATTATACTCTCGGCCCCTCACTCGTGAGGCGTTTTACTATAAAGGGCGTGTATATTGTCTGGAGTATTATTGAAATTATCACAACAAAGGAGACTCCGACATAAATGGGCTGCCCGTATTTTATCAGTATGGGAATATTTTCCTGAACCCCAAGGACGTATGGAATAGTGGACAATACCACGGAAACCACTCCTCTAGGGCCAACCAGCGACATGAACAGCTTAACGCGGTTATTTATTGGATTCTTTGAAAATTTCCGGTTTATCAGGGACAGGGATGAAAAGACGGCAGCCGGCCTGGAGATAAATATAACGCCAAGAGCAAGGGCAACGCCCATTGGGAGGTAATCGACGAGATTTGTGCGCGTAAGTATGCTACCGAGAAGCAGGAAGATTATGGACTGGAAGAGGAACGAAAGATTTTCCTGGAATCCCGCTTCCCTGCTCCAGAATATGCTCTTGTCATTGAAGTTGCCCACAATTGCTCCCGTGGCTATAATCGCAGGGAATGGGGTAATCCCAGAAGCCTCCATTATGGTGAATTCCAGTATTATTATACCTAACAAGAGCCCAACTATCAGGCTTTCAAAATTAAGGTACTTGTTGAGGTATATGACGCTGAAACCAATGGCCACACCTATAACCGCAGGGACTGTTATCTGCATCAGTAAAAATGCTATTGATCCCAGATAAATACCGATGTGGCTTGAGAATGCGCTGAATAGTTGGACATCGCTCGAAGCAGGAGCCACAAATGCGAGTCCGATGGTGAACAGGATAATTCCAAGGGGATCATTGAACAGGCTCTCTCCCACGAGTGTTCCGGATATGTTCTCATTGACGCTTATCCTCCTGAATATTGGTATCAGGCTGGCCGGATCCGTTGGTGAAATTATAGCTCCAAAGATAAACCCTATTATGAGCGGAGCTCCAGTGAGTGCTGAGAAAAGCAGGGCTGCAATAACAGCAGTGATGGTGATTCCCAGCGTATCAAGTATGGCAATGGGAAAAAATTGCCTCCTGAGAACCCTGAAATCAATGTGGTGGCTTTCCGAATAAAGTATTATGACGACGCCAAGGAGCCCGACCCCAACGGTTCCAAACTCGGACATCAGGTAAATGGAGAAGCTGTTGCTGATTATCCCCAGCAACGGTCCGAACATAATTCCAAGGAGGATAAGGATAGGTATATATGCAATTGTCAATTTTCTGGAAATCGGGATGGCGAATGCTGCCAGGATGAAAACGAAACTTACCTGATAATATTCATATGCAAATTCTGACACCATTCACTTTTTCTTCCCTTTATAGCATTGACTCCGGCGGCCTCCTCTTGTGCTCAGACGTTCTTATCAGGTCCGAAACTCTTCTTTCCCACTGATTGGACGGTGGTTTTTTTTGCTTCACTAATTTCTCCACTGCTGCATCTATTTCCTCATATTTCATGCCAAGTTCATCTTCATCCCTCTGCCCCTCCCAGAGGCCTGCACTCGGGGACTTCGCGATGACGCTTTCCGGAATGTCAAGCATCCTTGCCATCCTCCATACCTCCGTTTTTGTAAGGTGAAGAATTGGCTCCAGGTCGCATCCCCCATCGCCAAACTTTGTGTAATATCCTGTATAGTATTCGCTCTTGTTCGTGGTTCCCACTACGATTCCGTTGTGAAGGTTCGCATAATAGTAAAGGACAGTCATCCTTGCTCTTGACTTTATGTTGCCCAATGCCCTGCTGTCAGTAACATCCAGTGTGCTTGCGAAGGCAGCCACAATTCCATGAATATTTATGGTTTTTACCGGAACACCTGTGGCCTCGGAGATAGCTTCAACGTCGGCAGCATCATTACCTGGAGGTTTTCCGTCAGGCAGGAACAGCGCGAGGATTCCCTCGCGATCAATAGAAAGGGAGAGAAGCTTCAGCACAAGAGCGCTGTCAACACCCCCACTGATGCCTACAACAGCCAGTTTGCCGGATAAATTGGTTCGCAAGAATGTCCTGACTTTTTCAACCGCTTCGGCAAACTGTGCAGAATTCACAATGAAGCTAATCTCTGAAACTTAAATAAATATTTTTGATTATATATGTCAGCAGGCTCGGATGCACGTTCGGATATACAGGTTTTCATCTTTTACTCAGGGTGCTCTGAAATTCAGTCGCCCGCACTGTATTCTCCATTATGAGGGTCGCAGTTATTGGCCCAACTCCACCGGGAACCGGGGTTATGGCCCTGACGTATCCGAAGAGTTGCTCATAATTTGCATCACCCCTTATGGTGTCCTTTACTGGGTTTATGCCAACATCAACCACAATGCTGTTTTCCGTGACGAAACTTCTGTCGATGAAGTTCGGGACGCCAACGGCTGTCACGAGAACTACGCTGTTACGGGACAGGGACTGAATGTCCCTTGTTTTAGAATGGCACACAGTAACGGTATAATCCCTATTAAGAAGCATCATGGCGAGAGGCTTTCCGACTACTGGCGATCGATTTATTATCAATGCAGTTGTACCGGCTGGCAGGTTCATATCCTGTAGTATTTCAGTGACGGAGGCTGCTGTAGCAGGGGTGAGAAATTCATTCCTGAGGTTTATCATACCCTGGTTTGTCGGAGTCATGCCGTCAACGTCCTTATAATAGGGGATATTTTCGACCGCCTTGAAGAAATCCAGATGTTTTGGAAGAGGATTCTCTATCATTATCCCATTGACGTCGTCCCGCCCGGCAATCTTGTCGATCTCCCCCTTAAGGCCGTCATATGTGATGTTTTCATCAAGTATCTGGTGAGATACCTTGATACCTATCTTTGCACCCCTGCGTATCTTTGCTCTGACATAGGTCTCCACAGCCTCATTTCTGCCTACCTGTACAAGGGAAAGGTGAGGCTCGATATCACGACGTTTAAGTTCTTCCACCCGTGTTTTTAATGATAACATAACCCTATCTGCTATGGGCGTTCCGTTCAGGATTTCAGTCATGATATCACCACTTAATTACAGTCTTGATTTCGCCCGCAGGCTTTTTGGTGAATATATCCAGATCCTCGGGTTTGTAAGTGCCGGTGATAAGCTGAGAAAGAGTGTTGCCGTAGGCATATTTCCATTTCCTGAGATATTCAAGTGCTTTTATGTAGTGTATTTTCGCAGCATCCACCGTTCCTGCTACTGTAATGTTCCGTTCTATGAAAAAGTCAATATCGTTTCCGTTGATCTGGGCAGGCGGAGCGCGGCCATTCGTGCCGAACAGGATAAGGACGCCATTGTAATTCAGGGTTTTCAGGAATCTGAATATTGTCCCAGGGTCCCCGCTGGTGTCGATTAGCAGATCGTTACCAGGTCCAGTTATCTGACTGGCATCCTTGGAGTAATCAACAAAATTAATCCCAAATCTCTCACAAATCTCCATTTTCTTATCTTCTATCGGATGACGGTTGGTCATGATAACGTCAAATCCATGCTCCCTTGCCATCATGGAGTAGAGGAATGCCTCCGCTCCGCTCCCTATCACCAGGCATCTCTTGCCTTCGAAGGTGGAATATTCATTGGCGAAAATTGCCCTTTTTGAGACGATACCAAACACTTCAAACCCCTTTACGACATTTTTCAGTGGTTCTGTTAAGACCGCAACGTCGATCATTCCCTTGTCGGGGACTTTCACGATATAATCCAGGGAATCATAGAAATACTCTCGCATGAATCCATCCATTCCTGTAATGCCTGCCTCATGCTTCTTTCCGTCCGAACAGTTATCCTGTCTTCCAATCTTACAGTTGACGCAATCTCCCGGCCTTCTCACAACCGGAACGACAAGGTCCCCAACCTTGAATTCTTCGCTCTCCACGTAAATCTCATCAATGATACAAAGTGACTCGTGCCCGATTATCAGTTTGTCAGAATTTTGTGGATTGTAAGCAAATGAAAGTCCTCCCGACACAATTCCTCTATCAGTTCCGCACATTCCATTTAGAAGAACCTTTAGCTTAACATTGTGATCCGGAAGTCTCTGGACCGGAAGCTTATCTATCTTGACTCCTCCGCCTGGGGCATTTGTATAGATCGATTTCGCATATTCCATTTTTTGCCATCCTAAAATAGTATTAAAAGATGGCACTTTTTCATGTTAATAAAATTAGATCTGATGGCCAAGCCTCATCTTCTTGGTGTTAAGATAAAACTCATCATATGGGGTTGGCTCGCTTATGATGGGGATTCTATCGGTGATCTTGATGTTATATTTCTTGAGGAAATCCATCTTAAGCGGGTTGTTTGTCATAAGACGTATTGACTTTATCCCGAAGTATTTGATCACTTCAACAGCGAAAGTGTAATCTCTCTTGTCAGCCGGAAGTCCAAGCATAAGATTTGCCTCTACGGTGTCATAGCCCTGATCCTGGAGGCTGTATGCTCTGATTTTGTCGAGAAGCCCGATTCCTCGCCCCTCCTGACGTAGATATATGAGCATGCCAAAGTCCTGCTTGCCCAGAAATTCCAGCGACTTCAGGAGCTGGTCCCTGCAATCACACCTTTTGGATCCCATGACATCGCCGGTAAGACATTCAGAATGGATCCTGACCGGTACGTTTTCCTTTGAATTCACATCACCTCTTACGAGTACCGCGTTTTCAAGGTTCTCATCATCAGAGAAAACATAAATCTCAAATTGACCGAATATTGTCGGTAATTTAGCCTTGGAATAAAGTTCTAGCATATCTTTCAGCAAATAAATTGATTCATGCTATTAAAATATTTATAAATGTAATTTTCACAAAAATCTAATTAAATACGCACTCTATCAAGAACGGTTCATTGGGGTTTGACTTCCTGTTCACTCAGAACGTATCCGGGACCTACCCTGAATATGAAAATTTCCCTTTCTCCGGAGGTGGCCGCTTCGAATCTGTTTTTCATTGCATAATATTCTTCTGGCTGTATCTCAAATCTCGGGTAGATTTTTCCCGCCCCGATCTCAACCAGCTTTTCCTGAATTTCATCGAGCTGGCAAACTGCGAGATTTCTGTATATTTTTCCTGGAAAGGGTTCTTCCGGATGGACAGAGGAGGTGAGAACTATCCGCCTCTTGTCCCCTCCAAGAAAGCTGAAATCACCAAGTTTCTTTACCTGGTTTACAAGCCCAGCGTAAATTAATGAGGGGTCGGGCAGTTCTATAAATTCAAGCACCTTTTCCGCATGTTGGAAATCAGGTGGCTCATATCTCCCTGAAATCTTTATTCCAGCTGGAAGGATGACAGCAGAACTCTCTGCATTTTTCAGGGGTCCACAGTAAAGGGTAAGCCTGTTAAGTGATCCATTCACGGAAATGTATTCTGTCTCTGCATCAATGCCTAGTTTTTCTCTTCTTATCTGCGGAGGGATATCAAAGGCAAATTTGCCTGTTATTCCTGAATAGTTCCTGATAATGTCTGCAGGTGAAGGAATGAGGTCCTTCAACTCTCTTTCCTTGGATCCCGACTCACGGAGTGGATCGGAAAAGATTAATGCATCCTGCAAGTTTGAATTATTGTTTTTCAGGGAGGGCCATTCCGAGTTTATGAACTCCAGGTTTTTCGCGCCATACACCTCAGCATTGATCTGGGACTCCAGGTATCTTATCCTGTCCTTTTCAAGGCCCTTGACTGTGTTAGATTCTGAAAAGAATATGGCCTGCATTCCACCGCCTGAGCCGATGTCCAGGATCGTTTCCCCGGAAATCCTTTGTGCCCTGTATCTTGCAACTGACTCAGGTGTCGAATAACGCGCGGTATAATTGTCCAGCCACAGGCGGTTGCTTCTTGAGAATTTCCCCCTGGTCTGTACTCTTGATCTTGCTATTTCGATAAGGAAAGTTATCTCGCGCCCCACACGTTTTCCGGCATTCTTGAGAATACTCTTACCATCATGGCCACGATCAATAAGATCAACAATCCCGTCTATCCTGCGATCAATGGTATCCCGATAATGTTTGTCGGTAAGGCACCGGCTCAGCAAATTCTCTGTGGCTGTTTGTTCGTTCAACAGGGGTAAATGCGCCTTGACTATTAAGGAATACTGGGCAGGAAAGAATTAATTAATCCACTCACGGTAAGGTGGGCATGAAACTGGTCAGGGTTGGAAAGGTCAAGGAAGTCTATGATGAGGGCGAGACACTTCTCTTCAAGTTCACGGATAAAATATCTGTCTTTGACAAGATAATTCCAACAACCATTCCTTTCAAGGGGGAATCACTATGCAGGACCTCAGAATTCTGGTTCAGAAAAACATCAGAAGCGGCCCGGGTGGAGACTCATTTAGTTGAAATGGTGTCACCAAATGAGATGAGGGTCAGGAAATTTTCAATCCCTGAAGGAAATGGAAGTATATTCTCAATAAATTACCTTATTCCTCTGGAATTCGTTGCCAGGTACTATGTTGCCGGATCCCTTTATGATAGGTTCAAGGAGGGAAAGGTATCCAGGAGTGACATGGGATTGTCAAGTGAACCAAAGTATGGCGAGAAACTCGATGACCCATTCCTGGAAGTAACCACAAAGTTTGAGAAATTTGATCGGCCGCTGAATACTGACGAAGCTCTGGAGATCGGCGGACTTCGCAGATCTGAACTTGACGGAATCTATGACGCGATCCTTAGGATAGATCGCAGGATAGAAAAGCAGGTCATTCCGAACGGGCTTATCCATGCAGACGGAAAGAAGGAATTCGCTCTTGGAGACAACCGGGAACCAGTGGTTGTGGACACATTCGGGACTGCAGATGAGGACAGGTTCTGGGATAAAAAGCAGTATGATCTGGGAAACATCGTGGAGCTCAGCAAGGAATCAGTCCGCCAGTATTACCGTTCCAATGGATATCACGACAGGTTGTATGACGCAAGAGCAAAAGGTACGAAGGAGCCTGAAATATCACCACTGCCTGATGAACTTGTTGAGCGTACAAGCAAACTCTACAGGGATCTATTCGAACGCATTACCGGGCAGAAATGGTGAGTGCCAGGATGAAGAGATTAAATGTCGCGTGATCACTGGATCCCGAGCTCGATCTGGTTTTCTATGTAATGCCATAGCTGGTGTTCTATTTCGTATGACCACAGAGCCTCAGGCACCTCTATGAACCCCACAAGCTCTGAGACAAAGAAGATTTCAATGGCTGCTATACCCATGTCTTTAAGCCACGATCCAACCCCCATTTTAATCATGAAATTGCTCTGGTCTCCCTCAATGACAATTGTGAATGCCCTGTCCATTGCAAGCAGTGTCCTAAACACCCCTCCTTTCTTTGCCTGGATCAATATACCATCAGGATGCTTACCGGACTGGGTCTTGAAATGCTCTTCATTGAAAAATTCGACTATGAGCTGGCCAAGTTTGTCAAGGTCGACATTTTTTCCATTGTACTGTCTTGTTGCCATCTTCATAAATTACCTTAATGATGCATTGTATAAAAGCAATACCCGGGTTGAAATCAAGAAAGCGGGATTTCCAGAAAGCTTATAATCTAGAAATCAATCCTGAACTGATAATAATGACGGATCAAAAAAAGGCAAACAAAGAGGAAAAAGAAGAAAAAACGCAGGAGGAAGAACATACCCAGAACATTTCAGTCAAGGGCATCAAGAAGGATGTATACGACAAAGTTTCACAGATAGCCAAGGTGACGGGAAGAACACTCGGTGAAGTTACAAATGAGGCATATAAATCGCTCATCGGTGCATTTGACGGGGCCGGACACATTTCAAGAAATTTCAGGGAAGGCCTTGCAGGTAGCGTGTCAAGGTACGTGGAGAACATCAAAAATCTTGATCTGACTAAGAAGGATCTCGAGGAGATTGGTCACAAGACGGTATTCAAGAACATTGATAATCTGGTTCTAGTCGACGTCGATGATGAAACTTTCGACAGGTATGTTGATGCAATAATAAATGTAAAAGTTCTTAGCATTCCAGTTTCACTCAAGAAGTCGAAGGTACTGCTGAAGTGCAGCTACGTTGATTCCATCACCCAGGGGAAATAAACCCCATTATTTTTTTCTCAGCACAGTGAAGTATCTGGTCAGTGATTTGTGCTGCGGAACGGGCACCATGGATACAGGGCTAAAAAATTCCTTGGAAAGTTCCAGAAGGTCGGAGTTACCGACAATCAAGGCGCAATGACCCTTATCCGCGAGAAGGTTATGAAATGAGACGAAGGACTCCCTATATAGTTGTTCGATATTATCTCCGTGAAGCGAGGAATTTCTGCCGTATGGCATATCTGTAATTATGGCAGCCGCCTTCTCATCCATATCAAGTTCGGATACGCTGCTCCGTATGATCTTTGCATCGGAATAGCCGAAATACTTGAGGTTCAGTCTCGCCCCCATTACCATTGAAAGGGATATGTCACTCCCGATGATTCTCCTCCCCATCATTGCGGCTTCAATCAGAATTCCTCCGGTTCCGCAAAAAGGATCAAGGACGAGATCACCAGGCTTTGTCATGGATACGTTAACGAGATACCTGCCAAATTTTGGATGGAGAGATACCGGAGAAAAGAATGGGCGCATGGGGGCTCTTCTTTGTTCAAGCTCTTTCCTGTCTCGCTCATAACGGATTATGCAGAGATACCAGCGGTCCGTCCTGATCACTCTTACGACAAAGTTAGGTTCAGTGAAAGATACCTTTCCCTCCGCCTGAAGAATTGACCCGATGTCAGACTCAGTATAATCTGCTGGTATACTGGAATACTGTTTCAATCGAACGTAAAACCTGCCTTCCGGTATATGTTTGCCGTCAAAATCCTCAGGTTTATCAGTAACCTGAATGATTTCGCTAACGGTGTTCACGAAGGACGACTGTGTCACGGTCTTCCAGTTTCCGCTTATTATGAAAATCTGTTTAATCTGGGTCTCTATTGCAAAATCACCGAAATTATAGCTTAATGCGCGTATTTCATTGCCGAGAAGATCAAGATTGAGAGAACTGCATTCAAGTATATATTTTGGCATTAGTGTTATGACTCAAAGAAAGTTCAGTTCTTTTTTGTTTCTTTAGCGAGATCCACTGCGAGGTTCTCATAAATTTTACTGAGTTTCTTTATGGATCGCTTAACGGCCGCCTGCGGTTTTCCTGTCTTAACCTTGACGTATATCTGCGGGTTATCTATGACAGGATGCTTGATATAGTAATGTGACTCATCTACCTGTTCATCGTGGAGTATCTCCTCTACTATTGGTCTAAGGAGTGCGTTATCATAGTTCAGCATCTCTAGTGTCATGGAGTCTTTATCTTTTTCCACAACCCTGAATTTGGAATCCATGTTCCCTCATTTGAACCACATATATTATTCTTGTTTATCTGCGTAGGAAAGTAGATTAAAGCACAATGATATTAATTTCACCTGCATCATTAAATTGAGTAAGAGACATTGAGAGACAAACTGGGAAACACCTTAAAATATAAATATTGGTAATATTTGTAGTCAGCGAGGAGGTGTCTGTATGTCATTGCTGATCAAGCGCAGGGACTTTGATGATGATGAAGACGATGATGACTACGATGATGACGATTAAACTACCATATTTTTTTGGATAAAATCTAAAATTAATGCTTTTGATGAATGGGTCTGAATTGACAATTATTGAAGGATGAGTGCATTGGAAAATTTTGATTTGCTGGATAGGCGGATAGTCTCAATGCTTGCAGAGAGGGGGATCGAGACGCCTACCGCGCCGCAGGCTCTTGCCATGCGGTCTATAATCGAGGGAAAGGATGTTCTCCTGCTATCTCCAACTGGCAGCGGAAAAACGGAAGCTGCGATCCTTCCGCTGATGCACCTTCTCCTGAGGAACAATCCACCTCCGGTCGCTGTGCTCTACATTACCCCTCTGAGGGCTTTGAATAGAGACATGCTGCAGCGCCTGATTGATTATGGAAGAAAGATCGGGATTTCTGTCCAGGTCAGGCATAGTGACGTAGGGCCGGCCGAAAAGAGGGAGATACTGAAAAATCCGGCTGGAATACTAATAACAACCCCTGAATCGCTCCAGATCATGCTCAACGGTAAGAATCTGAGAGAACTCATAAGGAACGTGCGCTACGTTGTGGCAGATGAACTCCACGAGCTTTCCCAGAACGAAAGGGGATCGCAATTTTCACTGGCGATGGAAAGGCTGAGGCGACTTACCGGCGGATTCCAGGCAGTCGGGCTATCGGCAACAGTGGGAAACGCTGAAGAACTTTCCCGCATGCTTAATGGATCGGGCAATGTCGAGATAATAAAGGCCGCTGTCGAGAAGAGAATGGACGCTACGGCTGTTATTCCCCAGAGCTCCGACAAATCCGCATCTGAGATCATGGGTTGTGACGAACAGTATGCTGGAGCCATTTTATATATCTGGAAGCTTATAGACAGCAATCCCGGAACCATTGTTTTTGTCAATACAAGAAGCATAGCCGAGGACATTTCCTTCAGGATCAGGCTGATGGTCAAAGACCCTCCGATAATGGTACACCATGGATCACTGTCAAGGGACACCCGCGAGTCCGCAGAAAAGGATTTCAAGAGCGGAAAAATCAAGGCAATAATCTCGACCTCTTCCCTTGAACTGGGCATAGACATCGGACTCGCGAAACTGGTCATCCAGTTCAATTCGCCAAGGCAGATTAACAAGTTACTGCAAAGAGTTGGAAGATCAGGGCACAGCCTGGAAAGAATTTCCACCGGAATAGTTGTGTGCACCGACGTGATAGAGCTAGAGGAAGCCCTTGCAATAATTGATCAGGCAAATTCCGGAGTTCTGGAAGATATCCTCATAATGAAAAATTCCCTCGCTACAGTGGCAAACCAGATTATCTCAGAAATACACTTCTCAAAGGAAATCGATTCTGATCTGCTGTTCACCCAGATAACTGCGGCTTACCCATTTCACACCTTTACGCGCGAAGACTATCAGTCCCTGCTTGACTTTCTCGCTAAAACCAGGAAGATATGGAACGATCCGCCAAGCATCCGAAGGAGAGCCGGAACGCTGAGTTATTACCTGGAAAACATTTCCATGATTCCCAGCGAGAAGAACTATCGCGTGATAGACATAGGATCCAGAAAATTCATCGGTACTCTGGATGAAAGGTATGTCGTAAATGAGATAGAGCCAGGCAGTTACTTCGTTATCAAGGGATCTACCTGGCGTACTGTCAGAATAGACGAAGACCGCATTTTTGTGGAAGCCTTCCCAACCGTGGCCATCGCTCCTAAATGGTCAGGAGAGGATATACCGGTTCTTCCAGACGTCATGGACAAAGTCTCGGAAATGCGGAAGAATAGAAGGATTCCTGAATATACTGACGCTTTCTCTGCTTCCCTCATGAGGGAATGGTATTCGGGGCAGCTAGCCCTCAGGGAAAAGGTAATAATAGAGACTAAAAATGGAGAGATAATCGTCCAGATCATACTTGGGACAAGGGCTAATTTTGCACTAGCTGAAATAATGACCAGTTTCCTGGCCTCAGTGACCGGACAGAGCGTCGAGATGGATTATTCCCCATACCACATATACCTGCGGTGTTCTCGCCAGATTACCGCATCAGATATTGAGAGGATCATCAAGGGGATAGACCCTGGCAGGCTGGAAGAGTATATCAAGGGCGTTGCCAGGAGATCAAGGTTTTTCAACCTGGTGTTTCTGTACGAAGCGAAAAAATTCGGTGTCATAAGCAGGGACGCCGACATGAGCCGCATTCGTTTCGAGAAGATAGTGGATTCTTACCTCGACACGCCGGTTTACACAGATTCCGTGAGGAAGTTGATCACCAACTACATGGATCTTGACTCGCTGAGGGGGTTCCTTTCCAGCGCAAAAGAAATTGAGTTTGTTCTTATGAACAATATTTCAGGATCATCTGGAATTTTTCTCAGGCACTATTCCGAGAAGGTTCTGCCACTTAGACCGACCAAGTCCATACTTGAATCCGTCAAGACAAGGCTGATGAACGAAGAAACAGTCTTATACTGCACCTCCTGTGGCAATATCCGGACAATGAAGATTCGCGAAATAAAATCAATAAGATGCCCGGATTGCGGCAGTTATCTCGTGGCTTCGTTATCGCGATATGACCGAGAGGAACTTGATTCCATAAACCATAAGGGCGGCGACAATTCCAGGATAAGGAGAAGAATCTCGAAGAACGCTCACCTTGTCAGGGAGAAGGGGATGATAGCCATAATAACAATGGCCGCCAGGGGTATCGGGGCTGAAACAGCCTCAAGGATCCTTGAGGTGTCATATCACAGCGAGGATGACATTATCAGGGCTATACTCAACGCAGAGGTGGAGTTCGCAAAGAACAAGCGGTACTGGGACTGAAATGTCAGCTGTACAATTTATCAGGCGTGAACCTGAAAGAACGCTTAAGATAATTGAGGCGTACATTGAAAAGAATCTAGAAGTCCCGGTTATTGTTGAAGGCACGAAGGATATGGAAGCCCTCAGGAAGATTGGGTTTCGTGGCAGAGTTATCGTTTACAACTCGGGGCTTAGCGTGGTTGCATTCTCAGAATGGGTCTCCAGAACAGAGAAGCGCGTCATATTGCTCGTGGACTTTGACAGGACCGGCAGCATCTTGAGGAGAAGGCTGTCATCAATCCTTTCTGCGGTGATTCAGGAAGTTGACGTCGGGCTCTGGACATATATCCGGAGACACCTGCCTGTCAGGACGGTGGAAGAGCTTCCCGCCATCATTGAGACGCTGGGAAGCTTATCGCGTGTACCTCCGCCAAGGAGAAAGAGAGATAAGAATTAGGAATAAAAGTTTATGATCTAATCTGGATTAAGGTCAGATGGCTTCCAATATCAAGATAACATTCTTTGGCACAGGCGGGTCGTGGCCCACGCCAGTCCGCGGACTCCCCGCAGTGGGGATACAGGTTGATGACAGGCTGAACCTCTTTGACTGTGGTGAGGGGACTCAAAAGCAGATAATGGCCAGCAGCAGCTCTTTCATGAAGATAGAGAATGTCTTCATATCACATTTTCATGGGGACCATTTCATTGGGCTGATAGGCATGGTCCAGAGCATGTCCTTTAACGGGCGCGTTGATCCACTTAATATTTATGGCCCGAGAGGAGCTGTGCGCATGGTGCTTAATGCACTGAATGTGGGTTATTTCCGGCTAAATTTTGACGTAAAGATAACAGAGCTCGAAGACAGCGGAATCTACGATTTTGGGGACTTCATAATCAGGACACAGCCAAATGATCATCCAGTACCCGCTATATCTTTCAGCCTGGAGGAAAAGGACTTGATCCGAATAGACAGGGAGAAGGCGGATGAGCTGGGATTTCCTGTCAGAAGGCTGGAAGAGCTAAGGAAAAAGGGGGTTGTTGAGGTAGGAGGAAAAGTATTCCGGATTGAGGATGTCAGTGCAGGAACAAGGAAGGGGCGCAAGATAGTTTACACCGGAGATACGAGACCCATGAAGTCAACTGTAGCATTTGCTAAAGGGGCAGACGTTCTTATTCATGATACAACCACGGACTCTTCACTGGAGCCAAAGGTAAATGAGTTCGGCCATACTTCTTCCAGGCAGGCTGCTGAAATAGCCAGGGATTCCGGAGTTAAGCGGCTGTACCTGTTTCATTACAGCCCAAGGGTGGATAACGTAAACACTCTCCTTGAAGAGGCTAGAAGCATATTCCCCCAGTCCTATGCAAGCAGCGATCTGCTTGAATATGACGTACCGGTTAACAGATCCTAACCATAATAGTCCGGCCAAGATTTTATCTTTTGACAGGTTCGGTGGTGATGCCAGCCTGATCCTGGTAATTTCCTGAACGCTGATCGTAGGTTTGGGTAGGTTCAGATGACATCCTGATGAATGTGATCTGGGCTATCGCCTTTCCTGTGGCGACCATAAAAGGAGAATCCGTGGCGTTGTACAGGGCAAGGGTAAGTTCTCCCCTGAAACCGGAGTCCACAAGCCCGAAACTCCCAATAATTCCCTTCCTGCAGAAGGAAGACTTGAGCCATATCTGGCCCGCAATTCCTGATGGCACATCCAGTCGCTCCAGCGTTGAAACCAGAAAGAAACTTTTGGCCGGTATGGAGCCGTCCGTTGCATTATCCCCCGGCAAACTGATCCTGCCAGCGGTAAGATCATATCCATTCGGGGTAAGCTGTCCCTCCCTGTAGTTGCTAACAATGAGTTTTCCCCTGGTTACAAGGGATCTTATCTCTGCGTCAGAAAGCATTCTTACGTATAACCAGGGCCGAGATAATATGGTTTCTATTCACTGTGAGATACCAGATTGCTTATTTCCAGCCCAGATTTCAGGCAAAAATCTGTTAAGCAGCACATAGAAAACCATCGCAAGCACGAATGATATGTAATAACTTAGGTCCACTCCACCAAGCATCTGCGCTACTGGACCGTACGGGAAACCCGAAGGCGCCATGAAAGGTATCGAGATAACGATAGCTGCACAATATGCAATAATGCCAGAAAAGTTGTACCTCAAGTTCCTGCCCTGGCCATATCTTCGGCCGCGATTGACGATGAAGAAATCTGCCAGAATTATTCCAATCCACGGCGTGATCCAGTAATCGAGAAGATAGAGGAACGTTTCATAGGAATAATTGAAACCGTTTATCACGGAAAGGATTGAGAAAACAACTGCCACGGCAGACATTATGATCACTACTGTTATTCGCCTGAGGTTAAGCCCGGCAGCTTTTATCGAAAGAGAGTTTGAGTAGAGGTTTATGGAATTCGCAGCAATCCCTCCCAGGACAATTCCAACAAGACCCACGTCAAAGAACCTGCCCATAATTGGTGCAAGCGCGCTGGCTGGGTTTGCGGTAGAGGCCATCCCGGAAGCAATCGCGACAAGCATGCCTGTAATTTCAAGCCACAGCGATGAAGCAAATCCTCCTGCAAATGAATAGGTGAACACTTTACCTGGACTTGTTCGAGGTGAGATGTATCTTGAATAGTCCGAAGCGTACGGACCCCAGCTCATTATATACGAAAAGGAGAGCGCGAGCACGATTCCGAACTGAGTGAACAGAGTCAGCGAAGTATTTGCAGAATATGTTATTGACCAATGCATATGGTCCAAAGCAAAATATGTGACCACAATAAAAATTACTCCCAGAACGTATGACATTATCCTTTCGAATTTATGTATGAATTTGTGGCCGAAATATGCCGATATGCCAACGATAACTGCAACAAAAATTATGGAGTAAATGAGGAATATCCCGCTTATCAGCAGACTTATTGCAAATGCAGCTAGCACAGTGTTTATGGTCAGCCATCCCGTCGTGTTCAGCCACTGAAGGACAGACATGATTGCCCCGCCTCGATTGCCGAATGACCTCCGCCCCATTACCATCTGTGGCACCCTGGACTTGGGCCCTACCGCACTCATAAGTCCCAGTAGAGAAGCACCAAGAATATTACCAAGGACAAGTGCGATAATGGTTGTGTCAAGGTCAAATCCAAAATATATGGGAAGAAATCCAAGGGCAAAATCGCCAATGGTAAGGTTTGATGCGAACCAGATATAGAAAAGGGAAGAGGCTTTCGGACCAATTGCATTGTCCGGGATTGCCTGTACATCAAGCTTTTCAGGTGTGAAAGCAGAGTCTGCACCTAACACGTGTTCGGTCATAGGGGCTAATCGGGAAAAGGTATTAAATCGTAACGGGAAAGGAAGGAACGTAGGACGGATTCACCTTAACCCGATTCCGCGTTCCGGATCAACTTTAATTGAAGATTATTGTTCAGTGCCAAACCTGGCTGCTCAAGTTTTTAATACGTAACACCATTTTCATGCCAATGAACCCTAGGTTAATGGTGGAAGCAGTCCTCTACGCGAGTGATAAGCCCTTGAGCATAAGGGACATATCTCGAGTTATTTCATTGCCTGTAAAGGAGGTCTCCAGCGAGATGAGGAAGCTTGTCCGTGACTATGGCAAGGGAGAGGTGTCAATGACCATTGTCAGGATCGGAAACAGGTACAGGATGCAGCTCAGGGAAGAGTATCTTGATATTGTTAACACGGTTTCGGAACCGGAACTGACGAGGCTGGAACTTTCCATAATGGGATTTATTGCATCCCACCCGTCCTGCAAGAAGGGAGAACTGAGGGAAAAATACGGAGAGAGATACCTCTCGCCGCTGGAGACCCTTAAAGCGAAAAAGCTGGTTCACGGGACAAGGTACAGGAATACTGAGATCCTCACAACGGGCAAGAGGTTTTTTGAATATTTCGGGATTGACAGGAGCAAGTTTGGAGAGGTCGTGAAATCGGTTTCGGAAGATTCGGAAGGCAGTGAAAGGAATGAATAGGATACTCCTGATTGGTGGCGGAGGCAGAGAGGATGCCATAGGAAGAAGAATTGTTGATGGAGGGGAAACTTTATATTGTGTTTCGAAAAACCTGAACCCCTCACTCGCAAGAATATCTAGGGATTACAGGGTGATGGATGAACTTTCATATGAAAAAATCGTGCAGTATGCAATTGAGATGAAAATAGACCTTATGTTTGTCGGTCCCGATCCCGTGCTTGAAACCCCACTGGTTGACCTCGCTTCAAAATCCGGAATTCTCGTTCCTTCCCCATCCATGGCTGCAGCGAGGATAGAGACCTCGAAGGAGTACATGCGCAGCTTTGTTGAACGCAATGGCATAAGCGGAAATATTTTTTCAAGGATATTCACAAACGGCCGGGACGCGGCTGAGTTTATCAGGTCCAGCGCCATGGAATTTGCAATAAAGCCAATAGGGCTGACCGGCGGAAAGGGAGTCAGGGTCATGGGGGTCCAGATAAATTCGAGGGAAGAAGCTGCTGCTTATGCAGCAGAAGTAGCCGCCAGAGACGGAAAGGTTCTGCTGGAAGAAAGGATCAGCGGAGAAGAGTTCTCTCTCCAGGTATTTTCAGATGGAAGGAATGTTTCTCCCATGCCCCTTGCGCAGGATTACAAAAGGGCTCTTGAGGGAGACAATGGCCCCAATACAGGAGGAATGGGATCCATAACGGGGGCTGATCACGGCCTTCCCTTCATCACTCCGGCATGCCGAGACTCCGCATTGAGCATCATAAGGAGTGTTGTTCATCACATGAATCTAGAAGGTAATCCTTTTCGTGGCATAATGTACGGACAGTTCATGCAGGTGGACGGCACCCCTAAAATTGTGGAGATAAACGCCAGATTTGCGGATCCGGAAGGGATTAATGTGCTCTACCTGCTCGAGGAGAATCTTCCAGATATATTATTCAGGATAGCGGAGTCTTCTCTTGGAAATTATACAAGATTTCTACGTAAGGCAACCACGTTGAAATACATAGTACCAAAGGGATACGGAAACTCCCCGCAGCCAGGGTCTCTGGATATAGACCTTGCGAATATGCCTGAGGATCTGCAGATTTACTACGCTTCAGTTTCTGGATCGCCCGAGAAAGTTCAGATGACATCCTCCAGGGCGCTTGCCGTCATATCGAGATCAGATACTATAGAATCAGCTTCCGATCGGGTTGAGGAAAACCTGTGGAGAGTAAAGGGGAATTATTATGTCAGGCATGACATCGGTTCTCGGGAATTTATTAAGGCAAAGCTGAGATAGCCAAATTATTTGACTCTCACGGTTCCAAGAATCCTGGGCACCGATGTATTCGAACAGACAGCCAGTGTATCCCTGTAGACTGATATAGGCCTGTCCAGGGCTATTTCGTCTCCGCTCCTGAATCCTCTGGCATATTTCATCTGATCGCATATGAACACTTCATTGCCGCTCACGTTCTTTCCTGCAAGGGTGGGATGGAACTCAATCTTTGACTCTATTTTCTCAACTTTCCCCAGTCTGGCTTCAGTCAGGAACATGCCTCTCTCCATGTCATCAATCTCTATATTCTTCAATGCAAGGCCAACTCTTGAGCCTGCAGGAGCGGATTCAACATCAACATCCTGCATCTGTATGGACCTTATCTGCACCGGGTTTTCAATGGAGGACGCATACAGGTTCTGGTGCTTTGTCGCGGTTCCGCTCAGAACGAATCCCAGTGCAACTGTTCCCACACTTTTTACCTTAAAGAAATGATCTATAATGATGCTGGTACCGTCTTCCTTCCTTTCTATCTTCAAACTGCCGATGGTACCGGCAAGCTCGACAGGCGTTCCATTGAAGAAAGTATATTTTGACGCTACTGTATTGGAAATTAGCTTCTTAACAAGCGCTGCCTTGTTCTCGTCCTTTAAAATGATAAAACCTCTCTCCTTTTTCATCAGGTCAAGTGTTATCAGTACTTCCCCGAGGTCCTTGTTTATCTCATCAATTCCCAGCAGGACAATATCGGCAGGAAATATTGAATCGGTGAGAGATGACATCTTTTCAGGAAATCTTGACGGAGATAATATTGTGAATACAGTCTCACCATCCTTCCGGTGATAAATTGTGATATCGCTTTCCGTACCCTTCTTTGCTATCTCTCTGATTACTTCCGGGACATTGTATGCGAAAATGTTTACTGGATTCATGATACACAGTAATATTATCTGGGGATATAAACAGATTTCAGAGGAAATTACCATTTATTCCTTTGCTTATGGTGTCATAGAGCAGATCTATATACTGAGGGCGGTCGTCAGGAAGCTGCACCCTCGAGTAGACCATGCCCGACCTCCTTACAAATCCACCGAATTCATAATCGAGATCATACAGGACTTCTAGGTGCGTATACAGGAATCCTATTGGTACAGTGATAACGCCTCTTTTTCCGGATGAGGCAATCGAGGCAAAGGTATCATACACGGAAGGTTCGAGCCAGTTCTTTCCGTATTTACCCCTGCTCTGATACCCCCACAGGTAATCATCTATCCCAGCCTCTCTGGAAATTCTTTCGGCTGCATTTCTGAATGCCGTTTCATACCCTGATTCATCGTTCACCGAGTTGGGGAGGCTGTGGGCAGTGAAAATAATCTGGTTTTCTCCACTGTCAATACCCTCTGTTTCCCTGATCAGATGCACCCACATTCGACGGAACGCTCCCGAAGAATCCAGTCCGTTAACGATTGACAGGCGGATGTCCGGTGCCACTTTCTCAACTATTTCATTCAGTGGTCTTGCATAGGATTCGACGACATTATGTGAAGGGAATGGAAACAGGGGAATAGCCAGCATCCTTTCATAACCTTCTGAGGCAATGGTTTCAACTACATCAGAAATCCAGGGCTTCCAGTGTTTGTTTCCAAGGAATACCCCTACTTCATCCTGCCTGAACCTCTTCCTCAGTTTATCGGTAACGGATTCTATTATCCCGTTTGACGGCGAAATACCGTTTACCATCGCGTATTTCTCTGTATTTTCCTTTACCGCATGCTCCGGGACTGGTCTGCCTTCATAAATCCCCTTGAGATAATCGCCCACATCATTCATGGATGTGGGACTACCGTATGCCATGAGCATGACAGCTGCTTTCATGATCTTCTCCTGAAATCGTGCACCAGTCTCACTATCTCCCGCAGTGTCTTATAGTCTGTGTTGGGAAGCACTCCATGACCCAGGTTGAATATGTAATCCTTCTTGTACGATATATCATCCAGTATCCGTCCCACCTCCCTCAAAGCACCGGCTGGAGATTCGGCAGCGAGAGCTGGATCAAGATTACCCTGCAGGCCAACCTTCCCGGAGGAAATGGAGTCAACTAAGCTGAGTCGTGATCTCCAGTCTGCACTTATGTAATCCACTTCTGATTCAACTATCTGCGGTGCAATGCCGGAAGTTGCAATGGTGAAATAAATAACCTTCCTCTTCAGGGGAGATAACTCGGAGACAATTTCTGATAGGTATTTTTTCATCAGGATATCGTATTGGTATGGGGAGAAGAATCCTGCCCAGCTGTCAAAAATCTGCACCACATCAGCCCCTGCCTTGATCTGGATCTTCAGCACTGATATGATCATCTCTGTCAGAAGCGCCATGTTCTCGTGAAACAGACGCTCATTAGACGCAATCATCCTTTTCGTCGCAGCCATATCTCTGTCCCCGCCTCCAGAGACAAGATAAGAAAGCATTGTAACTGGTCCGCCGGAAAAACCTATAATCGGGAAACTGGCATGCGTCTCCTTGAATTTCCCTATGGTTTCGCTCAGGGGATATTTCATCATCCTCTGGTCAAATTCCAGCAGCTTTGGATAGGGCCCATCGTACGCTTCAGGCTGAACAACTGGGCCACTTCCATCGGCAAAGTCAACCCTTACGCCCATCGCTTCAAGAGGAAGAAGAATATCAAAAAAAACTATCGCAGCGTCAACGCCGAGCCTGTTAACAGGCTCTTCCATTATCTTCACCAGAAGATCAGGGTCCCTGCACATTTCCTTGATGGATTTCGACTTCCTGGCTTCAGTATAGCCAGGGAGATAGCGGCCAGCCTGACGCATAAACCATACGGGGATGTAATCCGGGACAGATCCCTCCAGAACCTGTCTAAAGGCATTCAAGATTTAGTCCCTCCTTTCGCTGCAGTTCCTCATCCTACGGTTTTGTCCTTCTTATTGTTCTCGGAAACGGGATCGCATTCTTGATGTTGTCCAGCTTGCATATCCACATAATTGCCCTGTCCAACCCCAGCCCGAATCCGGAATGCGGGACGCTTCCGTATTTCCTCAGGTCCATGTACCAGTAATAATCGTCCGGGTTCAGTTTATACTCCTCCATCCTCTCCTTCAGCTGATCCGGATCCCATATTCTTTCACTGCCCCCGATGATTTCTCCGTACCCTTCCGGAGCAAGGAGATCGTGGCAGAGCAATTCTCCAGGATTCTTTGGGTCAGGCCTGTGGTAGAAGGTCTTCAGTTCCTTTGGGTAGTGGGTTACGAACACTGGACGATCATAGTGAATCATTATCTGCTTCTCCTCATCGGAACCAAGGTCGTCACCATATTTGATGTTCATTCCTGTTTGCTGCGCTCTTTTAATGAGGTCAGAATAAGTCATTCTCAGGAACGGTTCCGTCCATCTTCTCAGGTCTCCCATGTCCCTGCCAAGAATAGCAAGTTCAGGCTGGTTCTCTTCCAGTACCCTTCCTATTATGAAGTGGATCATGCGCTCCTCGATGTCCATCATACCCGAATTGTCCACCCATGCAACCTCGGCCTCCCCATGCCAGTATTCAGTCAGGTGCCTCCACGTCCTGGACTTTTCTGCCCTGAAGCTGGGGGAAATTGTGAAAACCTTCTCCAGGCTGAATATCATGGTTTCAAGGTAGAACTGGGCGCTTTGGGTAAGGCTTACCTCCGATCCGAAAAAAGGTACCTTGAAGAGTGTCGTGCCTCCTTCAGTTGCCGTGGAAACCATGAAAGGGGCCTGCACCTGGTAATATCCTTCAGAATAGAAAAAATCTGCAAATGCCTTGAAGACAGTTGACCTGACCTTGAGAACAGCGGAGAACTCCTGGCTCCTCAACCATAGATGCCTGTTGTCAAGGAGGAATTCTTCCCCCTTGTCCTTCGTAATCGGGAACGATTCGTCCCTCTGATATACCTTGAAGTCTGTAACTTCGATCTCATACCCGGTGATAGCGCGGTCATCCTTCTTCACGGTGCCCTGGAGTTCAAGGCTGCTTTCTATGCCCAGGGAAGATATGGTCTTGAACCTCTCATCCCCAAGGGCCGCAATGCTTGCAACGGACTGTACAATGCCGCTCGAGTCCCTCAACACCACAAATGCGATCTTGCCGCTGCTTCTTGTCCTGTAAACCCATCCATGAACAGTCACCGGTTTTCCAATAAATTCATCGGAAAGTATCTCTTTAATGGAGTGCATCAAACGAGAATTAACGGACAGCTATTATAATTTTGCAACAGTAATCAGTTTTCTGCTGTCCTGAGCCTTAATGGATACTCAAATTTTCCAGGGATTTCGAAGAATTCCGGCCTGGCATCTCTTGCAGTGCCAATCCTGCCTACGGCTCTTTCATAAACGATCTTTGCAGTTTCTTTCTGGTCCATCTGGAATTTTATCATTGCAACTGCCAGATGTATTAAGTTCTGTATGTACGTCTTTTCCGATCCGGAAACGCATTTCCACAAATACTCGAGCAGCATGTGTGCCTCCCAGTATCTCTCCTCGTCAAAGAGGCGGGAGGCAGTTTCAAGCATATCATCCTTTCGTTGAAGTACCTTATCCCTTTTAAGGGGAACATATTCTCCATTATTCGCAATCTTCCTGATCCTAAGGAAGCATACCCTGAATTTCATCGTTTTTATGAACAGCGAAGGGAAATCCGTGCTAATGTCAAGTTCAATGGAATCTGTGTGTTTCCTGATAATGGGATTCCTTGTGCAGTGCTGCCTCAGGTCATACTGGGCAATGTTTACCGTGTTTTCAATGAAAAGTATGATTCTCATTCTCAAACAACCGTGCAGCAAGCAATTCCATAGTGGCTCATATACCTTAACTAGGTTCAGCCCTGACGGATAAAAATATATTTAACCAAGTGACTTACCTTCTATAGTATCTGAATTGATAGCAAAGGATGATCTGATTATGAAACTAAGGATAAGCGTAAAGAACCTGAAGGAAATTGCAGACCTTCTAAATACCATAGTAAGCGAGGCAAAACTAACTTTAAAGAAGGATGGTGTGACAATAAAGGCAGTGGATCCGGCCCATGTGGCAATGGTGAGTCTTGAGATTCCGTCCGGTTCATTTGAAGTGTATGACCTTGATGCGGAAGAGGATATATCCCTCGACATTGAAAGGCTGAAATCAATCCTTAAATTGGCAAGCTCAGGTGATGTCATATCAATTACAAAGGAGAAGGACAGACTAAAGTTCGAGATGGGAACCATAGTCAAGACGCTTTCGCTGCTTGACAATAACACCATAACAACTCCCAGAGTCCCGCAGGTCAGTTCCGAAAGTTACGTTGTAGTTGCAAAATATGAACTGGAGAAAGGTCTGAAGGCGGCTGAGGACGTGTCCGATTCCATAAGGCTCACCCTTACGGCAAACGATTTCAGGGCGAGATCACTGTCTGACACGGAAGAATCTGAGATGATACTTTCAAAGGAACTCCTCAAGGAGATCCGTTGTGAGGAATCTGTCAAGAGCTCATATCCGCTGGATTATCTCCTGAAGCTTGTCAAGTCCCTGTCCAGCACAGACTCCTTGAAGCTCAGTTTCAAGGATGATTATCCCCTTACGATAGAATTCGAATTCGGACAGCCTGCTAAAGGTTCGAGTGATGGATACATCAAGGGCATTTTCCTTCTCGCCCCAAGAATGGAACAGTAAAAGAGCGGGCGCGGGGGGATTCGGACCCCCGATCTACAGCTTAGGAGGCTGTTGCCATATCCGGACTGGGCCACGCGCCCAACAGAAACAGACAGATATGCATCGGTCTAGAATAGTCGGTCTGAGTTGTTTCTGTGGGAAATGTCAGGACGCTATAAAATATTTCTTCAGAGAGAGACTTAACGATTATTATGTAGTTTGGAATACTGGATTATGCAGGTTAAGATGGATGGCTGGCAGGCTGGGCTGAGGTTCTCGGCAGCGCACTTTATACCTTCACACAACAAATGCTCCAGGTTACATGGCCACGATTATGCAATAATGGTCAGGATATGGGGAGACCCAGTAGACGGGATAGTGGTAGATTATGATGACATTTCTAGAGATGTGATGAGCATAATCGGGAAGATGGATCACAAGTTGCTCATCCCAACGCTCAGCGATATCATTTCTCACAAATGCAGCGGCGGGATATGTGAAATATCCTATAACAACAAGCGAATCAGCGTGTCAGAAAGCGATGTGTGCCTCTGCGAAACCAGATCCTCCTCCAGCGAAGACCTTTCAAGATACATTTCAGAGCAGCTTGCAGGGAAACTCAAGGATATGAAAAATGTCAAAGGGCTGGAGATTGGGGTGCAGGAAGGTCCAGGTCAGGGTGCATACTCGGAAGTGATCATGAACGACTGAGAGGGCTATTTCACTTCTCTCTGGCGGTCTTGATTCAAGCACGGTATTGGCTATTGCTAAAAATAAAGGGTTTGAAGTTACTGCGCTGAGCTTCAGTTATGGACAGCGACATTCCATAGAATTGAGATCCTCAAAGAGGATCGCCGATCATTTCAACATAGATCACAGGGTATTCAATATGGACTTCCAGCAGATTGGTTCAAGTTCTCTAACCTCAAGCATGCCTGTAGAGAAGAGAGATCTTTTGGCAATAGGCAACAGCATACCATCATCGTACGTACCGGCCAGAAATTCAATTTTTCTGACAATAGCTGCGGCATTCGCGGAATCCCTGGATGCCCGGACCATATTCATTGGGGCAAATGCTGTTGACTATTCCGGTTATCCTGACTGCAGGCCTGAATTTTTTTCCTCAATGGAACGAAGCATAAATCTCGGAACGAAGGCTGGGATCAACGGACGTATAAGGATTGCGGTCCCGCTTCAGTT
>JAJYUG010000064.1 GCA_021792655.1 Thermoplasmata archaeon
ATGCCCGTAGGCATGGTTTCATCGAACCGCAACGATTGGCTGGTTGACAGCAGCCTGAAGTACTCAGACTTGCCGAGTACCCCAATGTTCCTTGAGGCATTCAGATCCGCATGAAGTTGGAAATTGCAATTCCTGCAGTGGAATATTGATCCTTTACGGTTATTCCTGTCAATGAATCCACATCTGGAGCATTTCTGTGATGTATATTCTGGATTCACACAGACCACAGCCTTGCCCATATCTTCGGCCTTGTAGCTGATGAATTGCTCAAGCTGGAAGGGAGACCATGATCCGAGTTTGTGGTTGAACCTCCTCCCCTTCTTCTTTTTCCTCATCTTTGTCGATTCCAAACACTCAAGTGCAAAAACGTTGAAAGGAAGATTCACTATCTGTTTTGATATCACATGATTTATGTCAAGCACGAACCGTCTCTCTCTTCCGCTTAATTCCCTTAATTTACGATGGGCGGAACGAGTGCCTGCGTGCTGCAATCTCTTCTTTTTGTATCGGTATCTTCCCTTTACACTTTTCAATGCCTTTGAATTGAAGAACCTGTTATTCGATAATACAGCTATATTCTTCATGCCCCTGTCTATTCCTATTACTTTTACCTCACCATTTGCCTTTCTTTCGACCTCCCTATCCGGCAATTCAACCTGAACCATCACTGACAGCTTCCTGTGCCCTGTGTCAATGAATACCTGTGCATTGGTATATTCTCCCCTGTATTTCTCTATGAGTGGAGAATCTGCAATTGGAAACACAAGCCTCCCATGGACTGTTGTCAGTGATATGGTATGGGTATCGGGATAGAACCTGAATGTTCTCCTGTCATACCTTATGGTCAGGGATTTCCTGCGTATCTCCTTCTCAAGGTCGGTCTGTTTCAATGATTCCGATGCAGCATCCCTCGCCGTCTGCACCAGGGCAGAAGGCAGTGTTGGCATCTTCTTCCTGACATCTTCATACGTTGCCCTGTTGAGCTTGTTCTTGTTAAATGTTTTCGCAGAAAAACCATAGTCCAGAACCATCTGGCAAGCTTCCCTGAACTGCCTTCCTGTTTCAAGAAGGGAAGGATCATAGGGGAGCTTCAATTTAATAGTTCTGAACAATGTTTAATAGATTGGTATAGAATATGTGAATGTTTCGTTGAGGGAAGTCCGTGTATCTCCACGCTAAAGCATTGGAGTTTTACAGCTTCCCTAAAACTCTCAACAAAGATTATAAATTCCCGTGTTTAATCCTTTAATGAACAAAAGCCCGAGGGCAACTTACGCTCGAAAGAGTGAGGAAAGTCCCCCCTCCTCGACAGGTTCCAATCAACTCAAGTTGATATCCCGAGAGGGATGGTAAAGAGAAAAGAAATTGACGGTTTCAGGAGCAGGATGACTCGAAAAGACGACGTTTCCTGAAGTGCCGATGGGAACTCTTCCTGGATGGAGCAAGTCTAAAGTGACCCTATGAGACTGTTGCGAGGGTCGGGTAAGACGCATGTCCCGCTGGGGCAGAAGTCGAATGTTGCCAACCGTAAAAGCGGCCAACAGAAGGGGGCTTATTCCGGGCATTTGTTCTCAATCCATATTATGCTTTTTCTGTACAAATTACCTCAGGTAATAAAACAATGTCCATAGTATTATTAGGAAATAATTCCAAAATGTTTATTAAGTGCTGTTATAATATATAGTATTATGAACATTGACGCTGCAGGTGGAAAATCTTCTCTTTCAGGCAGGGATTTCAGAAAGGTTAGGGAAGACATACTAATGAAGACTATCAGGATGAAGGAGAAGATTGGGAACAGGTATACCACAATGTCGAATGAGTCAAATCTGGATAACGTGAAAGGTATCCTGAGAAACCTTGCACAGCAGGAACTTGAGGACAAGGCAATGATAGAGAGACTAATAAAGACAGGCAAAACAGCATCAAATGCACCGTTGGGAGAAGTCAGGGACTATGAGATGCTTGACCACCTCATATCCGATGATCTGGAACAGGTGAATGCCAACGATCTGAACGGAGTTCTGCTTTCTGCCATAAAGACAACCAAGGATCTTCACAACCTGCTTCAGCTGATGTCTCAGGAATATAGCGAACCTGAAATAAGGGGAGTTCTCAGCCTTCTTGCCCAGCATGAACTCAAGAACAAGGGAAAAATAGAGGAACTTTACGAAGAATTTGTAAATAAGAATTACTGGTAAAGAACAGCAATTCCAGACTGAATTTTTTCCGTATTTTCCGCATAAGGACTAACGGACAGGAGTTCCGAACATAAAATGCGCCAATTCATCAACATATTCTCACCGAAAAAATGGAAAAGTATACTTATAAATGGATAATCTCCAAACATGCACGCTTCGCCTGCTTCATCCACTTATAAATTCCGGGGGTTTCTTTAGTGACATCAAGAGAGCACTCCGCCCCGCCCGGAGGAATAAGGAGAAGAGAGCTGAAGGCTTTGTTTACGCTTTATCCTGTATTCCGAAGATATTCGCGTGACCGTAAGAAAACAAGAGAGGAAAAAGACGGAGAGTGGAACTACCGTCGACAGAGAAATGGTGAACGTGCCGTTGACGCGTTCATCAGGCTGGGGCCGACATTCATAAAGCTTGGCCAGGTTATTTCCGCAAGGCCGGATCTTCTTCCAAGGGAATATCTTGCTGCCTTCGAGAAGCTTCAGGATAGCGTTCCACCGGCTGATTTTGTACTGGTAAAGCCAATCATAGAGCGGAATATTGGGGACATTGACACAGTTTTCGACACTTTCAATGAAGATGCAATATCCGGCGCATCCTTGGGACAGGTATACAGGGCAGTTTATCGGGGAAAGGATGTTGCTGTCAAGGTGAACAGGCCCGGTATCAAGGAGAACCTCAAAATAGATCTGATAGTCATAAGAAGACTGCTCAAGGCAGGTAAAAGATTCATTGAGAACTTTTTGTATTTCAGCATAAGCAACGTTATTGAAGATTTCAGTTCCAGGATTTTCGACGAGGCAAATTATGTAAAAGAGGCAGAAAACATTCGCAGGATACGAGAAAATATCAGCAACCGCGAAGATGTGTTCATACCATACGTAATTCCCGAGATCAGTACAGAGGAGGTGATGGTCATGTCATACATATCGGGAATAAAGATAACCGATATCGATTCCCTGAAGAAAGACAACATAGATACGAAGCGGCTGGCATGGAAACTGGACCTACTTTTCATGAGGATGCTGCTTCGTGACGATATCTTCCATGCTGATCCGCACCCTGGAAACCTTTCCGTGACCGGGGACGGGAAGATCATACTCTACGATTTCGGGATGATCGGAAGCCTTGACAAAAATACCAGGTTCCAGCTTCTCTCGCTCTATGACGGACTGGTATCAGAGGATCCGGACGCAATTATAGACGCTTTACTCGGGCTTAATGCCCTATCACCGGCTGCAAACCGGGGGGTTATCAGGCAGAGCATGAACATGATAATAGCCGGGATGCAGGGAAAGAACCCAAATGAGATGGAGATAAGGGAATTGCTTGAGATCGCTAACAGTGTTATATTTGAATTTCCATTCAAGCTCCCCAGATCACTGGTTCTTTACATGAGGATGTCGTCGCTGCTTGAAGGGATCTGCATGCAACTCGATCCTGATTTCCAGTTTGTCAAGGTCCTTAGGGAAATGCTTTACAATGAGGGGCTTTTGCAGGAACTCTACAGGAACCAGATCGAGATTCTGGCTGGAAAGGCCGTGAAAGCAATTGAAAAGGGGATGGACGCGATACCTCTCTTAAAAAGGCAGCTTGAGGATCTGTCCGTGCCTACGAAACAGAGGGATACGTCAAGGCGAATCTCTGCATCGCTCTTCCTAGGATTTGTTTTGCTCACATCAGGAATTTTCTATCCCAGGTTTCCCTTTTTATCAGGGATTATTATGGTGCTTGATCTCATATCATTCGCTGCAGTAATCTTGAAAAAATGAGTACGCGACCCTAATCGGGTCACTCAACTTTTACAGTCTTTATTCCCTTTACAGGTATCTTTATGGTCAGAACTCCTTCCTCATACTTTGCTGTGTAATCCACTGCATAATCGATTTCCAGAGGGAGTGATATTCTCTTGTGAACACTTTCCGGTCTCTGGTCCATGTACGTCATTCCGGACTTGTTCAGTTCCCTTCTTGCTGATATCGACAGGGCGTTCTTCTCAAGGACAACCCTGATGTTATCCTTCTTGAAACCGGGAAGATCTGCCTCTATAACTATCTCTCCAGATTCTTCATACATTGTCACCGGTGGGTAAACAAAACTCATCACTTCCTTGACCCTATTTCCAACGCCTTTCATGAATTCATCAGCATAAAACTTAAGCGGAGCATCCATTCCTGCCATACAAAACAATTTAAATTGTTTATTTAAATTTTGACATTCCCTGCAACTACAAACCTGCTTTTCCAGACTTCAGAATTTTCATCGCTGCGGAATAAGGATCTATCTTATCTTCGGATAAACGGGCAATTGCATCCTTGCTGTTCAGCAATTCCCTTGCTTCAATCAGGTACTGTCTCCTGATTTCAGCCTGAAGGGCCATTTCAACCTCTTTCATGAACCTGTCCAGCCTGATATCCGGCCTGCTGCCATTGAATATCCCATGTTTAGTTATCTCTGAAACAAGATCATCGTAACCTTTCCCCTTGAGGCTATCCAGCCCGATGACCGGAACCTTCCACTCCTTCTGTGGAGTCATGGCAAGTGAATCCTGTATGTCTTTCATCGCCAAAAACGATCCATCCCTGTCCATCTTGTTGACTACGAATATGTCTCCTATCTCCATAATTCCTGCCTTGATAGCCTGTATCTCGTCCCCCAATCCAGGTCCAAGCACAACGATCACGGTATCAGCAAGGTCAACGATGTCCAGATCTGCCTGACCAGCACCCACAGTCTCGATTATTATGTAGTCATTCCCCGCTGCATCAAGTATCTTCACGGCGTCCCATGTTGAACGGGATAAACCACCGTTCATTCCGCGATTGGCAAGGCTCCTCATGAAGATCCCGTTCTCAGTAAGGGATTCCTGCATCCGTATACGGTTTCCGAGAAGTGATCCTCCTGAAAAAGGGCTTGAAGCATCGACAGCAATCACGGATACCTTATTGTTTCCGTCAGAAAGAATCTTGGCGAGTCTGCCGATCATTGTGCTCTTTCCTATGCCTGGTGGGCCGGTGATACCGATGACGTGGGCCCTGCCTGTATGATTGTATATCCCCTTTATAATCTCCGAGGACTCGATGACCATTTCATCATCCTCGACGATGGATATTGCCCTCGCTATGCTTCTTCTGTCTCCGATAAGGATTCCATTGATAATATCGTGGATTTTCAAGACTGCACCTATCGCATCTTCTTGGCTCTGGCCTCGGATGCCCTTTCAGTTATGTGATCGACAATGGTCGATAATGGGGTTCCCGGGCCATAATTTCCTGTAATTCCAAGCTTTTCAAGCTTTGGCTTGTCCCCGTCAGGGATTGTACCACCGCCAACAACCGCTATGTCATCTATCCCGCGCTTCTTCAGAAGTTCAGATATTTTCCTGAAAACTGTCAGGTGTGCGCCGTTGAGGAGGCTGAGAGCTATCACATCCACATCCTCATTTATGGCAGTGTCAACAACTTCCTCTGGTGTTGGTAAAAGACCTGCATAGAGGACTTCCATCCCTGCATCCCTGAACGCCTTCGCAAGCACAAGCACTCCCCGGTCATGACCATCTATTCCTGGCTTGGCGAGCAGCACCTTGATTGGCTTGTCCTTAAACAAGGATAGGTTCTTTCCATCCACCAAATACATTCCTCCCGACATTAGATATCTCTTCCAGAGTAGCGTATGATTCTACTGCACTTATTATGTATGGCATTGAGTTTTCTTC
>JAJYUG010000065.1:0-3631 GCA_021792655.1 Thermoplasmata archaeon
ACGCAAAGCTCATCAGTCACGTTTTACAACGGCACCCCGCCAAACTACGACTGGATTTACTATGTAGCTGCTGGCGTTTTCATCTTCATGGTGATACTGGTTCTTGGATCGGGAAGGAGACCTAACAGGCCAAGCAACCCGAAATGGAGAAGATAATCTAGTCCTTCAGCTGCTTCATTATCTCCATAAACTTTTCCCTGTGTTTTTTTGCGGATTCCATGGCAAGGTTTACTGCCTCTTCTGGACTGGATGCCCTGATGAATCTCCCTTCCTGCTTCTTCCTGGGAACTATTTCTACAGAATCCAGCGAGATAACGTCCTTTCCTTCGCTTATTGCAAATGATGCTTCCGACAGGGTCCCTGCTGATCCGTCAATGGCGATTACGGCTTCTCCGGCCCTTACAACCAGGAAATTCCGCGCAAACCCCATGCCTGTAGGGATGGAAACTGAGAGGTGGGAGTTGCCCTCAAGCGGACTGTATCCGGGAAGTATTCCAACTACGATGCCGTCATTGCTTTTGACCCCGTTTGCAACGCATTCCATCACGCCCGAAAGGCCACCGCAAAACACTATAGATCTGCTTTTTGCCAGTAGCTCCCCAACCCTGTATGCTGTCATGCAGTATTCATCGGTAATTGTACTTCCACCTATCACGGAAATGTTGTACACAACTACATCAGTTTATCCCTGGCATTAATCTTTTCCCAGCGCACCTGACCGATATTTATAATTCTGGATAAATGCTACCCAATCGTGCTAACCATAATTATTGCCGATGCTGAACTTGAAACGATTCCAGCTGAGATGAGGGATGACTATTCGATTAGAAAGATAGCCGGAGAGAGAAAAAAGAAAGTTGATGGGATCATCCTTGATTCAAATTACATGCATTCTGCAATAGACCGATATTTCCCCGGACAATCCAATAGAAGAGGAAGACCGGACATAATACATATTTTCCTTCTTGTGGCAATGGACTCAATACTGAACAGAATGGGAAACCTCAGGGTCAGGATACACACAAGGAACGACCTTGTCATCGATATTTCACCTGATACAAGGCTACCAAGGGCTTACAACAGGTTCATCGGCCTTTTTGAAAAGTTATTTGCTGAGGGGGAGATTGTCGCTGATGGGAAGAAGCTGCTGCAGGTGCAGAAAGGGACGCTGAATGCCGCAATAGACAGACCTGCAGAAAGGGTGCTGGCAATGGCCCCTGACGCAGTCATCAAGCCAATTGACTCAGTTATATCTGGCCCGGAGGATATGACGGTGATCATAGGTGGATTTTCAGAGGGAAACTACAGGTCGAATATGGATCAGTTCAAAAAAGCGTCTATTTTCAATGAGGAACTTACGATCTGGTCCGTTGGCATGGAAGTCTTAACGCAGTATGAGAGGGTCCTGAGGGACAATCCGCAATAATGCATTTTCGCAGCCTGAAGTGTCAAAAAATAGATTAATACCTTTGCTATGAAGAATAAATCAGGAGATACTGTTAATGGCACGAATGCACACTAGAAAGAGAGGAAAATCAGGATCACACAGGGTATATGGACAGGGCAAGCCTGCCTGGCTTGGAATGGGAGACGACGAGATAGTCAAGACCGTTCTTGATCTTAACAAGCAGGGAATGTCACATTCAGTGATTGGAATTAAGCTCAGGGATCAGTACGGAATACCCGGCACAAAACCCGTGCTGGGAAAGAAAATAGGCACAATACTGTCTGAAAGCGGAATTAAGGAAGAGTTACCGGAGGATCTTTCACACTTAATAAACAGGTACAAGAATGTAAGGAAGCACACTGAATCCAACAGGAAGGATATGAGCAACATAAGAGGAGAAATGCTCATAATGTCCAAGATGCTGAGACTTGTAAGGTACTACAAGCGTACTGGAAGCATTGCTCCAGAGTGGAATCTCAGCAAAGTACTGTAATCAAGATGCTAAAGGATATAATTGATCCAAAATTTTATGAACTTCTTTTCAGGGGATCAACCCGGATAAAGAATTCTCAATATGTCAGGGTGCTGGCCCATTACGATGGTGACGGGACCAGTGCCGCGATTATATTATGCAGCATACTCAAGAGGCTCGGCATAAAGTTTCACCTTGGTTATATAAAGAGCCTGGATGGAGAAAACTTCAGGAAGAGGATCGAGGAGGAGCCGGATTCAATAACGGTCATAGTGGATGCCGGCTCAGACCAGGTGCAGTATGTGCCAGAATCGGAGAACCTCATAATTCTGGATCACCATTTCTACGGCAAGTCAACTGTGCAGGCCCTGAACATCAATGCAAGAGATTTTGGAATAGATGGCACAAGGGAAGCCTGCGGTTCTACCATGGCTTACCTCATGGCGCTGACAACTGACGAGAAGAACAGGGATCTTTATCCATTCTTTCTTTCGGGAGTCATTGCAGACAAGCAGGACATCGGGGGACTGCGCGGATTGAACAGCATTCTTGAGAGGGAATACGGGAAAAATTATGACACCGCACATACACTGAACCTGGAAGGCGGCATGGTTGTTGATGCAATAACTTATTCCACGGATCCATTCTTCAAAGACCTCACCGGGAATCCGGAAAATGTGAATAAGCTCCTGCAGAACCTTGGCATTAAACCGGAGACAAGCATATACAACCTTCAGGATACTGAGAAAGCATCCCTTGCGAATGCACTGGCAGCAAAACTCATCAGCCAGAACATAGGACTGGAGGCGATGAAATACCTTGAAGGCGAAATAATCAGGTTCAAGGATCTGGATTTCTCTTCCAAGGAAGTCAGCAGCATAGTTGACGGAAACAGCAAGATCGGGAAGAACTCAATACCAGTACAGTACTTCCTTGGTGACACGTCAGTAAAGGAGGAGATGATTTCCAACTGGAAGATATCCAAAACGAAACTCATCGAATACACCTACAGAGTACTCAAGGACATTTATGAGGAAGACAGCATAAGGTATTTCTATGCTCCAGAGGGAGAGATGACAGGATCAATAAGCGGTATCCTTTCCCTCTATCTTCTCAGGCAGGACAAGCCACTCATCGGATTCAATGCCGGATCAGATAATACCAAGGTCTCGTCGCGTGGAACAAGGAAACTTGTGCAGAGAGGCCTGAATTTATCAACTGTCATGAAGGAAGCTTCCACCCAGGTTGGAGGAAGCGGTGGCGGGCATGACATAGCCGCAGGAGCCGTCATACCTAGGGGAAAGGAGAAGCAGTTCGTTGAACTTGCAAATGAAATGGTAAAGGGACAACTATCAGGGATAGGCGACAAGGAACCAGGACTGGTTAGAGATACCTGATACTTCTAATTTTAAATGCAACTTCAAGCTGGGTATGCGAATCCTATACTTTGGAATGCACCGCTTCAACAAGCCGAGGCGGTTCAGTCACTGAATGCAGTTCACCAAAATATTTAAACCGTGCATTGAATCAAGTAATATGGAAACGAGAACAGTGAGCAAAAAGGAACTGAGGAAGAATATCAATTTTTTCACGAAAATTGATCCCATAGGTAAAATTGTCTATGAAAGACTGGAAAAATTTTAATTTTTATTTTTATGAGCTTCGGATCACAAACAATTGATGAAATTCATCAGCAACTTTTGAGTAATGCA
>JAJYUG010000065.1:3731-5897 GCA_021792655.1 Thermoplasmata archaeon
AAAATGCGTAAAACATTTAAATCATATGCGCATAGGCACTTGAATGGGTCGGATAGGCATATTTACCCAGGACTTCAAGTTTTACCACGATGTTATTTACCGCCTCAGGGAATGGGACCTCCCGTTTGTGAGCATTGAGGATCCTGGACTGGTACCGGAAGACGTTTCAGTTGTCTTGAGCTCTGACAGTGATGATCTGCTGCCAAGACAGATAAGGTCAAACAACCCTGTCCGGGCCATAAGAATGGCTCTCCCAAGGTTGCTCAACCGTTATGATTTCAACAGCGTGGTTATAGGCATTGATCCTGGGCCACGACCTGGACTCGCCGTGACGGCTGACAGGATTTTGACCGAGGCTTACGAATGCCCAGACACATTATCAGTGGGAAAGGAAGTGCAGGACATTGCCGACTTCTATTCTTACAAGAACATCTCTATAAAGATAGGAAATGGGGACAGACCCAACAGGAAGGAGATAATAGATCACCTGGAAAAGACAAAAATAGGGATTACAATAGTGGATGAGACCAATACAAGCATGCCACACAAGATACACGATAACGCCCTGTCAGCTGCACGAATTGCATTCATCGAGGGAGATAACTACCCGCTTGCTGTGCCAAAGAAATTCAACCGCAAGGACGTTTACGATAAGGAGTTTGTGACAATAAGAAAACTAGCTCTTTCCGGCAGAGGAAATTCCTGATATCTTTTTCATGGATTCCTCGTTCGCGTAAAAGGCATTCGCCCCAAGTGACTTTATCCTTGACGCAGCGTAGGCACTCTGTAGGCCTTTCTGGCAGTAAACTATGTAAACCTTGTCCTTCCCTTGATCATCAACTATACCGGAGATGTCTCCGATTCCACCCCTGATTGCTCCGGGATAATGCCATGCATTGTACTTTTCCTCACTCCTCATGTCTATTACCACAGAATTTTGCGCGATCCTGTCAGCACCAGCCACTGACCCTGATAGTGAATTCCTGTATTGATTAAGCTCGGAAAATTTGAAGGAAACGCGATCTGCTACAAGCCGATCGACCAGGTCAAAATCAGCCATGTCCCGATCAAGCGCCCCTGGACTTATCCTGGTTATTGGAGTCTCTGCAAATAAGGAGCAGAATTCTCCGAGGTCCGCTTCCGGAACCGTGCCTATCCGCCGGGCGAGCTCGATTATGTCATCCTTGTCAAAACCTATGAGGGGCCTGAAAATTGGTATCTCAAGCCCATGGCTTGTGGATCCCAGGTTCTCGGCTGTCTGTGAGGATACCTGTCCCAGGGATTCTCCTGTAACTATGCCATGTGCACCCGTCAATATTGCTATTTCCTGTGCTATAAGGTAAAGCGCCCGCTTGAACTCCACGTTCTGGAAGTGATACCTGGACCTGTTTGCAAAAGCCTCGATCATGGGCCTGCCATCTATGATGTTTATCGTTGGATCTGAACCTGCAGACCACCTGCCCAAAAGCTTTTCAGCTGATTTGAGGAAAGCAAGAGTGTCCACTGGATGCGCCAGTGAGCAGAATATCAGGTCAACCGGGGATCCACGCTTCATTATCATCCAGGTTGCCACTGGCGAGTCAAATCCGCCGGACATCAGGCTGACCATCCTTCCCTGCGACCCAAGCGGCAGGCCGCCCGGCCCCTTGATTACCCGGCTATAGAGAAAGAGATCACTATCCCTCAACTCCATGCCGATTTCAATCTGAGGACTGTTAAGATCAACGCCAGCAGAGTTTTCAAACAAGGCGGAACCGATTGCCCTGTCCATGTCCATAGAAGTGAAGTCGTGTGTTCCGGTTCTCCTGGATCTGACAGCGAAGGTTTTTCCCTTCACCGAATGATAGAACTCCTCTCTTGCCAGTCCAACAACATCTTCCAGGCTTGTTGCCCTGTATTCCTTGCACGGGGAAAATGACTTTACGCCTGCAACGGATCCTATGGCATATTCAGCCCCTTCATCTTCCCTCTCCGGATAAAGCAGTATCCTGCCAGATTCTCTCTTAGCTGTAGCTGATATTCCCTGTCTTGAGAGTGATGCCAGAAGGTTGTCAGCAAGCATCCTCTCCATTGACGACCGGGCTTTCCTTCCCTTGAGGCCTATCTCAGAATACCTGACAATGAACACTTTCTCCAAATAAGGAAGCGATTAAAAAGGATTTAGTG
>JAJYUG010000014.1 GCA_021792655.1 Thermoplasmata archaeon
CAACGGCCCTGGCCTCATCACTGTATGGGATGAAATCAAAGATATTCATGGTAAGGACGAGCTACGACCAGAAACCGCTCCGCAAGCAGATCATGTCCCTGTACGGAGCGGATGTATCGGCCAGCCCTTCCAGCGAGACGGAATTCGGGCGAAGGATCCTGTCTTCTGATCCCAGGCATCTGGGTACACTGGGCATCGCCATAAGCGAAGCGGTTGAGTATGCCCTGAAAAACGATGCCAGGTACATGCTCGGAAGCGTTATGAACTCGGTCGTAACACACCAGAGCGTCATAGGGCTGGAAACAAGGAAGCAGCTTGAGATAGCCGGGGAATACCCGGATGCAATGATCGGCTGCGTGGGAGGCGGAAGCAACTTTTCAGGTTTCACATTCCCGTTCATGCCGGACGGCGATGGCATCGAATACATAGCATCAACAGCGGAGGAGGTGCCAAAATTCACTCATGGCACTTACAGGTACGATTTTATCGACACCGCCGGCATACTGCCGTCGCTCAGGATGTATTCCCTTGGCGCAGACTTTGTCCCGCCGGGAATATACGCAGGCGGGCTAAGGTATCATGGCGCTGCACCCACCCTTTCCATGCTCATTAAACTCGGTAAGATAAGGGCGGAGGACGTATCGCAGACCGAGGTCATTGACGCGCTCAGGTTCTTCGCCAACCATCAGGGGATCGTTGCGGCACCGGAATCAGGGCATGCCATCGCATCCGCCATGAGATACGCAAAGCTGCACAGGACTGAAAAAAAGACCATAGTTGTGAACATAAGCGGGCATGGGCTGATGGACATGAAGATATTTGATGGTGAGAAGTAGATGTCAAGGCTGATCCTTTATTTCACCGTTGGGTACCCGGACAGGGCCACATTCGGGAATTTTGTCTCTTCACTTTCCAGCGACTCCGTGGATTACGTTGAATTCGGCTTTCCTTCACGGGATCCGAAATATGACGGCCCGCTTATCCGGAAAACGCACAGCATCGCGGAATATGAAGGAAATGGAGATTACTCAGCCATTTTCAGGCACATAACAGACGCGGGCATCAGGGCGTATTCACTGGCTTACGTATCTGACATAATCGATGATTTCAGCGGAAGCATATCATTCCTGAAGGACACGGGTTTCTCCGGCATACTCATGCCAGACCTGCTTATCGATTATTTCAGCAGGAGCGGTGAACTCATCTCACGGGTTCATGAAGCAGGCCTGGAGGTCATTCCCTTCTTCAACCCGTCGACTCCAGACAGGGTCATAATGAAGGTAGCGGGAATGACGCGTTCATGGGTGTATTACGGAATCCAGCCATCCACCGGGATAGTGATGCCAATGGACATGAAGGAAGTTGTTGGGAGAATCAGGGCATTGCTCCCGGACCGTGAGATAAACTTCGGTTTCGGGATAAGGAGCATCGAGCAGGCAAGTGAAATAATACATGAGGGAGGGGATGGCGTCGCCATAGGGTCGGCAATCATCAGCATGCTGGAAAGCAGGGACTTCAATGGCTTTTCAGATTATATCTCAAGCCTGAGGGGGGCTGTGGATGCAAACTGACTATAGCAGCGCAGATCAAAGCAGTGATCCTGAGCGTGAGGCATACATGATAATGGAGCACCTCCTTTCAGCTGAGGCAACAGAGGACGAAAGAGACGCATTCCTCAGGCATACGGCTGACAACCAGTCATCTGCGGAGGAAGTCTCAGGGTTTTCCCGCGCAATTAGGTCAAGATCCAGCCTCCCCAGGATACCAGGCCTTCTGGACATTGTGGGCACCGGCGGGGACGGAAAGAATACGGTTAATGTCAGCACGGCATCTGCAATTGCAGCCTCTGCCATGGGAATAAGGGTTGCGAAACATGGAAACAGGGGAATAACAAGCAGTCATGGAAGCGCTGATTTCATGAGATACATCGGCTATGAAATGGCATTCACGCCGGATGAAGCCGGAAAACGGCTGAGCAGGGACAGTTTCCTCTACCTCCTCGCGCCGCAGTTCAACAGTGCGTTCGCAGCCTTCACCGCAGCAAGGAAGAGGATAGGCAGAAGGACGGTTTTCAACATAATGGGCCCGCTGACCAATCCCGTTGACCCGGATTTCATGATACTCGGGTCATTCAACGTGGAGACGGCAGAAATCTATGCGAAAGTGCTTTCCCTTCGATCAAAGGCTGGTGTGTGCTTTTCTTCGGCAGCAGGCATGGACGAGATCTCCCCGGCAGGCGACACCACCATGTTTTACGTCAGGGACGGCAGGATATCCAGATCAGTGGTAAGGGGTGAATCCATCACCGGTGGTCGATCTGATCTTGAGTCCATAACCGAGGCCGATCCGCAGAGGTGTTTCATGAAAACCATGGACGGGTTAACCGGAAGGAACAGGCAGGTGGCGCAGTTCATAGCCCTGAACACTGCGCCCGCGTTGATCCTGCATGGCAGGGCAAATGACATGCAGTACGCGTACGATGCAGTAATGCAGGCCATTGAATCAGGAAAGGTTGCGGAACAGGCAAAAAGGATAGTGAGGTGATAATATGCCCACCGGAAAATCAGGAGTCATTGTAAAGGTATGCGGCATAACCCGTGAGGAGGATGCGCTGCTTGCCAGGGAACTGGGAGCCGACATCATAGGGCTTGTGTTTGCCAGGAGTTCGCCAAGAATGGCAGAAATGGATCTCATATCAACAATAAGGGATCATTCCATTCCCGTTGCCGGGGTTTACACCTCCATGGAAGACATCATCTCCAACCATGGCGAGGAGGATTATGTGCAGATGCATTTCATGCACAGCTTTTCCGATATAGCCAGGGTTAGGGAAGAGACCGGCGCAAAGGTGATTTCCATGATCCGTTTCGAAAGCCCTGAACAGACCAAGAAGCTCATAAGGGAATACAGGGAGGCTGGCAGCGATATGATACTGGTGGAGAACGGCAGCGGGATAACGGGCGTCCTGGACTCGATCAGCCAGATCGTGAAATCTCACGATATAGGTGTATCCGGGAAGATATCGGTAAGCAATATAAGGACAGTTATGGGCGCAAACCCTGCCGTTGTTGACCTGAGCAGCTCCATTGAGAGGTCGCCCGGGGTAAAGGATGCTGAAAAGCTTTCAGCCTTCTTCTCGGAGTTGAGGAGGTACTCATGACAATCTATGGAGAACTGGAATCGATTACCGCCGGGTACGACAATTATGCATATTTCTGCAGGTTTGACAGGGAGACCCGCACCGTGGGGACAGAAAAGCTGTTCCTGTCCAGGTCTGAGCCGGTAATGATTCATTACGGTGATACAGGCGGAATGGAAATGATGTCCGCTGCGCTGGATCAGATTCCGGCAGGAACGGGATCGGGGGAAATCCCTGTATTCATCGGGTTTGATTTCATAAATTATGTTTTCCCGGACCTTGAACTAAAGCCTTCAGACTGGCCTGCATTTGGCTATATCATCCCTGACAGGCATCTCGAGTCGAGCATCCTTAGGAAGGGTGTATCCAGGTATCGCCTGAAACCCGTAGCTGAGAGGGACCCCATCATGGAGGATACAATAGATCAGCTGAAGGCAAGGATAAGGGCAGGGGAAGTGCTGCAGGTCGTCATATCAAGGGATTTTCCCGTAAGCATACCCGACAGGATGGACCTGCTGCGGGAATTCGTCGAGAACGACAGCTCTCTCTATGTTTATTACTACAGCTTCGAGGAATACGAGATACTGGGGAGCTCACCTGAAAATATGGTATCGCTGGACGGCGAAGTTCTCACCATCAACCCGATTGCCGGCACCAGGCCCAGGGGAGCAGACAGGGAAGAGGATGAAGCCCTTGCCGCGGAGCTTGCGTCTGACCCCAAGGAGCAGATGGAGCACAGGATGCTCGTTGACCTGGCCAGAAACGACCTCGGGAAGATCTCCGTCCCGGGTTCGGTCAGGGTTGTCATGGACATGCGGGTGCAGAAATTCTCCTCTGTCCAGCACCTTGTCAGCACGGTGCAGTCGCGGAAGCGATCAGAGGTGACCAGGCTGGGCATCATCATGGCCACCTTCCCTGCGGGAACCGTAAGCGGTGCTCCCAAGAAAAGGGCAGTAAAGATAATCAGCCAGTACGAGAGGACTCCCAGGGGTGCATATTCCGGGTGCATCGGAATTGTGGGCAGAGAACGCATGGACCTGGCGCTGCTCATAAGATCCGTCTTCGGAATTTCCGGAAAGTACAATGTCCGTGCTGGAGCCGGCATCGTAAAGGATTCGGAACCGGCCAGGGAATGCAGGGAGATTTTCTCGAAGGCAATGGCTGTAATTGGAGGGATAAGGAATGAAAGTCCTGGTAATTGACAACTTTGACTCTTTTGTGTACAACATAGTGCAGGCTGTTGAGGGAATGGGACATACGGTAAAGGTCGTGGACAACCTTTCCCTGAAGAACGTGGGGAAGGAATACCGGCATGTTATCATATCCCCCGGACCCGGAAATCCCGTTAACGAAAGTGATCGGGGCAGTCTCTCTGACTTCATGAGGGAATCGGGCAGCAGAAGGATACTGGGGGTATGCTTCGGACACCAGTTCCTTGCCTACTATCTGGGTTCAGGCATCTCTGTGGGAAAAAGGCAATACCATGGGGAACTTGACGTGATTACCCATCAGGAATCGCCGATTTATCGCGGCGTGCCGAAGTCCTTCAGCTCTATGAGGTATCACTCGCTCATTGTCCAGCCCTCCCCAAATGTGATAGTTGATGCGGTATCCATGAGCGACGGTTCGGTTATGGGCTTCCACAACAGGGAAGGAAACATCTTCGGTGTACAGTTCCATCCGGAGAGCCACTATTCGGAATTCGGCAACAGGATACTGGAGAATTTCCTGGCGGTCTAGAGATGACGGGAACGGTGGAAGAGATATACAGGAGGAATCCCTCAAGGCCGCCCTTTGAAGGGTACGGACGCACCAGGAAGCCCATGAGCTTTTCAGCGGCGCTGGAAAGGGCAAGGATGAGCGGAAAACTTGGGGTGATAGCAGAATACAAGCGGTCCTCCCCTTCCGGTTTTGTGAACAGCATGAACCAGGACCTGCGTAGCTACCACAGGAAAATGGTTGATGCCGGGGCCGATGCCCTCAGCATCCTTACAGAGCCGGATTTCTTTGGAGGCAGATACGCAGACATAAGCCAGTCACAGGGAATGGGTGTGCCCCTCCTCGCCAAGGACTTTTTCTCCAGCAGGGAAATGATCGACAGCGCGTACAGGTGCGGTGCGGATGCAGTGCTGCTCATAGCAGATTTCCTGCCACCAGTTGCCCTGAGAGGCCTGTGCAGCCACTCCCACAGCCTTGGCATGGAAGTCATCACGGAATTCCATGATCTGCAGGCTGGGATCGGCGCATTATCCTCGGGGACGGACATGCTGGGGTATAACCGCAGGAACCTGCGTACACTGACAATGGAAGGGAAGGAACGGGACGCAGTCAGGATTATGAAAAAATTCGAAGGAATCAAAATATTGGAGAGCGGAATAAATATGAAAAATATTGATAAAGTTATAATGCCAGGATACGATTCAGTGCTAATCGGAGAGGCATTGTTAGGCAATCAGGACTTGATGAACAGGCTACACGAGATCAGGGTGTCATAAATGCATGGATTCCAACTTACGGACGAACTCAACTTGGATGACAATGGTTTCTTAATGATAGCGGGACCATGCGCCGTCGAGGATCGGGAACAGATTATCGGGACAGCAAAATTTCTCCGGTCACTGGGTGTCAGGGTGCTGAGGGGCGGAGCGTACAAGCCCAGGACGTCACCGGATTCATTCCAGGGGCTCGGAGTTGAGGGGCTCAAACTTCTGGCAGAAGCCCGCGAAGCCACGGGAATGGCAATAGTGACAGAGGTCATGGACACCTCGGTTGTTGACGAGGTCTCCAGATATTCAGACATCCTGCAGATAGGGTCAAGGAACTCCCAGAATTTTGCGCTCCTGAAAAGGGTGGGGAAGCTGAAGAAGCCCGTGCTGCTGAAGAGAGGATTTGGAAACACGGTTGAGGAGCTGATAAGTTCCGCAAAGTACATTACGAGCGCAGGGAACCCGAGGGTCATCCTTGTGGAAAGGGGTATAAGGACGTTCGAGAGTTCCACCAGGTTCACCCTGGACATCGGCGCAGTACCCGTCCTACATTCAAGGGTGGATTTTCCGGTGCTGGTTGACCCGAGCCATCCAGCCGGGATAGCCGCGCTTGTGGAGCCGCTGGCTCTTGCAGGCGTCGGTGCGGGGGCAGACGGGCTGATGGTCGAGGTTCATCCCAATCCCGAGAAAGCGCTCAGCGACGCAGCCCAGCAGCTGGACTTCAGGCAGTTTGAGTCGCTCTATGGCAAGGCAGGCAAGCTTCTTGGGGCAATGGGCAGAAAGCTGATCTGAATCGACACATACTTTAGACAATGCGGGATCAGGAATCATGCCCCAGACCAAGATTATAGCAACCGTAGGCCCGGCGAGTGACCGCAGAGAAATAATAGCCAGCATGATGGACAGGGGACTTTCATGCGTAAGGATAAACACTGCACACATTCAGGCGGGTTATATCGGGAGGATCAGCAAGCTTGTTTCGGATCTAAACAGGGAAAAGGGAAAGCACGTCTCCGTCATGGTCGATCTCAAGGGACCGGAGCTGAGGACCTCATCTTTTCCTGGCGGAAAGAAGAAGATATCCTCCGGGAATGTGTTCAGGCTTGTTGCAAATCCGAAGGCAGATGACGAGATTGGCATAAATTATCCCGGAGTGCTGCAGTCACTCAAGCAGGGTGATGCCATCAGGATGAGCGACGGAAGAGTTACCTTCATCGTCAAAACCACCGGAAGTGATTCGGTGGAAATCATGGCATCAGACGAAGCTGAGATTAGGGACAGGAGCAGGATCAACATACCCGGGCGTGTGCTCGACCTCGGCACGCTGACCGACAGGGACAGGGAATTTCTTGCGGAGGGAATATCAAACCAGGTTGACTATTTCGCCCTGTCATTTGTGCAGTCCAAGGAAAATGTCCAGAGCCTGCAGAACGCGATAATGGAACTCGGCGGAACGCAGGGCATCATCTCCAAGATAGAGACCAAGAGCGGTTATTCAGGAATCGAGGAAATTTCTGCGGTATCTGACGTGATAATGGTCGCACGGGGAGACCTTGGGGTAGAGCTTCCCCTGACCGAGGTGAGCCTGGCGCAGAAAAACATCATCTATCACGCGCACAGGAGGGGAAAGCCGACCATTGTGGCGACGCAGATGCTTGAAAGCATGGTGCAGTCAGACTCCCCGACCAGGGCCGAGGTATCAGATGTAACGAATGCCATACTGGACAACACGGACTCCCTGATGCTGTCCGAGGAGACGGCAATGGGAAAGTACCCGGTTGAGGCAGTGAAATACCTGAGCGACATCTCCGAGTACGTGGAGAGCCAGAGGAAGGATTTCCCGGAGCCGGAGGAATTCATCGGCAACAGGGTCGCGTACTCAATCGCGGTTGCATCCAAGGTCATATCCCGCGATTCCAGTGCCGAGGGGATAATAGCCTTCACCCGCACGGGAAATACCGCAAGGATGATCTCTGCGGTCAGGCCATCTGTGCCAGTATACGGTGTGGTTGCAACTGAAGCCATTGCAAGAAAGCTGAATCTCTACAGGGGAATAACTCCGGTGTGCATGGACGTGGAAGATGAAAGGACAACGGACGTGAACATGATGACCAAGAATTTCCAGAAGGCCATGGGGATCAGGAGGGGGCTGCGATATGTAGTTACATCCGGTGCCCCGTATTTCCTCTTCGGCGGAACAAACGATGTACGGGTGATTACGATGGGTGAATATCTGGGGGTCGGGCATACCAACGGGATCTCGGCAGAGGGAAAGCTCGCGGTTACAGCAGATCAGCCTGGTGAAATCCTGCTTGTAAGCACCGCCGACAGGATTCCTGAACCATTGGGCAAATTCAGGGGGATCATCTGCTGCGGAAATGTTAGCAGCAGCATAAGGGAGAGGCTTAGAAGCTCCGGTACCGCACTGCTTGCAAACACAAAGCTCTTCTCGGACCTGAAGGGTGGGGAGGACATATTCATGGACGGATATACCGGCCTGATAGTTTCATAGTCCGGAGAAGAGGTCATCCCTCATGGATTCAACCACGACCTTCCCGGAATAGTCAATATAGACGTTCTTGAGCTTCAGGTATTCCTCTATGCCATACCTGCTGCCCTCTCCTGCCTGCCCGGTCATCCTGAATCCTGTGTGATAGCCCTGTGATGCCTCAGGGCCTATCTGGTTCACGTAAAGCTCCCCGAACCTGATCTCATCGGATGCCCTGAAGATGAGCTTCTGGTCTTCCGTGAAAAGATAGGATGCAAGGCCGTATCTTGAGTTGTTCGCATACTCTATGAGCTCGTCCTCGCCTGTCACTTTCTTCACGCCTATGACCGGCCCGAATATCTCTTCCTGGAATATCTCGGAGTTCTGTTCTGCACCCTCGATGATGGTCGGCTCCAGGAAATACCCCTTGCTGAATTTGCCCTGGAGGCTCGGAGGTTTCCCTCCGGCCAGGACATGCATTCCGCCTGACACGGCGTCAGAAATGAATTTCTCGGATCCTTCCAGCGCCCCCCTGTTGATCAGCGGACCCATGTCGGCAGTTTCCGGATCACCGACCCGTATGGATTTAGCCATCGCAGTTGCCTTCTTCATGAATGTGTCATAGATGTCGGCATGCACGTATAACCGTTCGGCGGCTATGCACGACTGCCCAGAATTCCAGAACTTCGCCCATGCAAATGCCTTGAGCGTGTTCTGGATGTTTGCGTCCTTCCAGACCATGAATGGCGCCTTACCGCCGAGCTCCAGGATAAGCTTGGCCATGTTTCCGGACGCCTTCTGCATTATCCTCTGGCCCGTGGCGGTGGACCCGGTCATGGTTATCAGGGACACCTTCGGGTGCATCACTATGTAGTCTCCAATTTCGCTTCCCTTCCCGGTTATAAAGTTCAGGACGCCCTTCGGTATGCCGGCATCCGCAAACTTCCTGACGATAAACTCAGCGCTTCCCGGTGTATCAGTGCTCGGCTTGACTATAACAGTGTTTCCGGTCAGCAGAGCCGGTGCCAGTTTTCTGGCAACCATTGCAGCCGGGAAATTCCAGGGCGTAATGGCCACAACCACACCATAGGGGATCTTGTACTGGTAAATATGCCTCCTGCTGCTGTCCCCCTCCACCACGTCCCCGGTTATTTTCCTTGCGAATTCGGCATAGTACTGAAGCTGGTCCAGGACGCCGTCAACCTCCTGCCTTGCCTCCACCCTTATCTTGCCGTTCTCCCTTGAAAGTATCGCTTCAAGTGCAGATCGATCCTGCTGGATCAGATCCTTCGCCCTGTAGATTATCTTTGACCTGGCAACAGAACCCAGTGAAAGCCATTTCTGGAAACTTTCGTAAGCGGCGTCAACCGCCTCATCCACATCCGCTTTCTTTGACGCGGCCATTTTTTCAAGCAATTCACCGGTTGAAGGGTTATATTTCTCCATCTCCTCGCCATCTTCCGAGGCTTTCCATTCGCCGTCAATAAAATTCTTCATGTGTTTTTCATTTCATGATGCCTTAAAAAGATGTTCATTTCCGTAATCATGGTTCCGGCAACCTTGCATTCTCGGTGCGCATCTGAGATAATCGTGCCTGATCGGCCCGACAAAGATCATTTCAGGCGGCCGGACTGCCATTTACCAGATGCACAGGCGGGCACACAATTGAACGGTATCAAAATTTAAATACAATCTTGGATTTCCCGGCATACACGATCAATTTGGTGATCCAATGAACAATGGTGATTTTTTAAAGATAGATTACGAGGTCAGAGCGGGCGAAGAGAAGAAGCTAGTTGATACCAGCATAGAGGCACTCGCAAAGGAGAACGATATTTATCACGAGCACAGGAAATACGGGGATGAGGTAATAGTTGTCGGATCGGACAAGCAGTTTCCCGAGATAAACGAATCACTCGAGAAGTCCGAGGAGGGGAAGGAGTACGAGGTCATCATATCTGCTGAAAAGGCTTACGGTGTCAGGGACAACAAGAATATCAAGGTTCACACCATGAGGGAATTCCAGAGGCAGGAAATAAACCCCGTTGTCGGGCAGGAAATCAGCCTCAACAACAGAAGGGGAAAGGTTCTCTCTGTTACGCCCGGAAGAGTGCTCGTTGACTATAACCATCCACTTGCAGGTAAGACCATATATTACAAGTACAAGGTCAACCAGGTAATAAAGGACCCAGCGGAGAAACTCCTGTCCATCGTTCACATGTATTACCAGCCTGAAAAGGAGGATTTCACGTGCTCTGTTGAGGACGGAAACGCCGTAATCAATGTTCCCGAGGATGCAAAATTCGACCCCGTGTGGCTGAATGCAAAGTATCTTGTGGTAAATGACGTCAGGAAATACCTGCCTGAAGAGGACATTTCCGTGAGGGAATTCTACAAGAAGACACCGAAGGAAGAGGAGCACAAGGAAGAGCCCAAGGAGGCTCCCGCAGAACCACAGGAGATTCCGGAAACAAAGGAAGAGGCTCCCCAGTAACCCATTTTTTTAGATGATCGGAACCGATATTTCAGAAGAGCTCCGTAAACTCTCAGGCCGTGTCAGGGTCGTGCTTGTTGCGCCGAAATACGAAGGCAACATCGGTGCGGTCGCCAGGTCAATGAAGAATGCCGGGTTGACAGACCTTGCCATGGTCAACCCTCCGGAGATAGGGGACGAAGCCATGGCGCGGGCAATGGCAGGCAGGCAGGTACTCTCGGAAAGCAGGACATATCCCACCCTTGAGGAAGCAACCGATGGCTTCACCATAATAGCGGGCACATCAAGCGTGGCAACGGCCAGCAGGAAGAAATTCAGGCGTATGCCAGTAACCCCGCAGATATTCTGGGATGAATTTTCCAGGAGAAATGACAGGATAGCCATCGTTCTTGGCAGGGAGGATGACGGGCTGCGGAACACTGAACTGGAACGCTGCAACTACTTCATAAACATACCTGCATCTCCCGGTTATCCTGTATACAACCTGTCGCATGCCGCAGCCATAATATTCTACGAAATGGTAAAGCATGCCGGGGAATCCGGCACCGAGATGGTGAGAGAACCAATATCCCCCGTGAACTATGCAATGCTCATGGACCGGATCGGGGAGCTCCTCGATGCAGTTTCTTACCCAAAATCCAAGAGAAGGAACATTGACACAATGATCCGGAGGATAAGCGCCAGGTCTGCGCTGACGGAGACTGAATATTATAAATTGATGGGAATAATAAGGATAATCATGAAGCACATCGATGCCGGAGAAATGAACGCAGATTCACCGGGAAAGCAGTAAAAATGTTTATTAACGAATCTTAATTAACGCCTTACACAACGGATGTTCACCATGTCATTACAAACAGCTAGAAAAACAAGTCCCGCCATGAGAGGGACCATTGAAAAATTGATCACGATTTCACGGGAAAACAATTCAGTTTTCTGGAGAGACATAGCCGAGAGGCTTAATGCAGGAAGCAGGAGGTATTCTTCCATCAATGTCGGAAAAATCAGCAGGCTTGCGTCAGACGGGGAGACAGTTGTCGTGGCCGGTTCGGTTCTTGGAAGCGGTTTTGTCGACAAGAAGGTCACGGTTTCGGCCCTGGCAATTTCCGAGAGCGCAAGGAAGAAGCTTGAGGAGAATGGATCAACATTCAAGAGCCTTGAGGAACTTGCTGCGGAAAATCCGAAGGGATCCAATCTTAGGATATTGAGGTAAAGTATATGATTTATATCGATGCGGATAATGCAATTTATGGACGGCTTTCCACCTACGTGGCAAAGCAGCTGCTCAACGGTGAAGGTGTCGTTATTATAAACGCGGAAAAGGTTGTGATTACGGGCACGAAGCCGTTTCTCATCAACAGGTTCAAGGAAAGGAGGGAAATAGGCAGCGTGAGGAAGGGACCAGATTACCCGAAGACTGCTGACCAGATCCTGAGAAGATCCATTAAGAATATGCTGCCATCCAAGAAGACAACGGGCAAGGAAGCTCTCAAGAGATGCGTTGTTTACCGCGGAAAGCCAAAGATACTTGACGGCGTGGAGTTCAAGAAGATAGATGAGGCAGCGAACCACAAGATGAGCGGTTACGTCACACTGCAGGACATCACATTCCAGCTCGGACAGAGGTCAATTCAATGAAGAACACAGGGACATTCATCGTAACATCGGGAAAGCGCAAGACTGCAATAGCGAAGGCGGTAACAAAGAAAGGAAAGGGGCAGGTAACAATAAACGGCTACCCGGTTGAACTGCATCCGGTTGCCATCCTGCGTGAAAAGATCAGGGAGCCCATCCTGCTGCTTGGCGACAAGGCTAACGAGATAGACATCGAGGTTACTGTCTCCGGAGGTGGAGTGACGGGTCAGGCTGACGCTTCCAGGACAGCCATAGCAAAGGGCATCATAAAGTTCGTATCGGATGATACGCTCGAGGAGAAATTCAGGCAGTACGACAGGACCATGCTCGTGAACGACATAAGGCGCAAACTCCCCAAGAAGCCAATGGGAAGGGGCGCAAGGGTAAAGAGACAGAAATCATATAGGTGATCAGATGATTATACCGGTCAGATGTTTCAGTTGCGGCAAGGTTGTCGCATCTGATTACGTAAAATTTACCAGCAAGATGAATGAAATCAAGTCAACCGGAAGGGAGCCGACTGCAGAGGAGGTAGCCAAGACCCTTAACGATCTTCACGTTGACAGATACTGCTGCAGGAGAATGATACTGTCTCACGCTGATCTCATCGACGAAATCCTGCCATTTTCGTGAGGGACCGTGGGGTAGCTTGGTATCCTACCAGCTTGGGGTGTTGGTAACTTGAGTTCAAATCTCAACGGTCCCATAGGGTGCAGGTCAAACTGGTATCTGGTCCGGTCATTATTAGATCCAAATCGGGGGAAAGGCATCACTCCTGTTGAAAAGATAGGAAGACTATAACCTGAGAAGTTCATAAAAAGGGCACAGATATTGCAACCATAGATTTGGAATAGAAGCATTGCAATGCGGGTTCAGCATGCACTTTCACAAAAAGTTAACTGCGGAAACCAAGTTTAAATATTCAAAAATTGTTAAACCTTCATGCTGGAAATGACGAGAACTCAGAAGAAGCGGTTTTATCTCGGAATCTTCTTCTGCGCTCTTGGAATTGTCGTGCTGACCCTGTCTTATCCAACCTACTATGACGTTCTGGCAGTACCTTTTGGCATCTGCATAACAGTAGGGTTCTATAATACTCTCGTTGCCGTCCTTGACCCACAGGAAAAAAAGGTAAAAGTAAGGGAATGTGACGACATCCTTTTCCTAAGAAGACTTTCATTTTCAACCCATTCCAGTTCTTTGGATAATTTAATACCTCTAGGTCTCCTGTTGATGACTGCCAAATGAATTCGCTTAGAACAGGTAACCATCCGCCTTCTATCATAACTGCTATAATATCAGTATCAATATTAAGTATTGTAACTTACTTACAAGACGTTTCAAAGTTAATTTATGGCTGACTATTAGACTCTAACTATGTTAGAGGACTTTGCTATTCAAAGTGACCCATGGTTCCCTAAGTTGTTTAATATCTAAAGATAAATCCTAAAACATCTTCTGAGCCTCGGATTAGTACTTAGCCATTATGCACAAAATTCAAGATACTACCATCAGTTATTTCTCGAGGCTTTAAGAGCAGCTTTCTACAAAATTTCCAGATATTTTAAATCTACCGTTGCGAAATATCTTCATGTTGTCGAGGCAATCCTTATTAACGGAGTTGCGGTAAAACACATGGGTCGATAGCCATGCCATGTGTCTGCCGTTATGTAAATAAGCCCGCGGAAACGTTTTTAAGCCATCCGGCTGCTGTCATAGGGAGCGAGATTCCTCACCATGATCTACCGTGACATTGACCGGAGGATCGGTTACATGCTCTCCGTCTCCATGGTGCAGAGCCATCCCCTGATCCCGGTGATGGAGAAGGAGTTCGGCGATGTCCCGCTGCACTCAGACCGCATAGGCAGCGAGTCATACATAGACCTGTTCGTGCAGGGGGAGAAGGCCATGAGGTTCGAGTCCATGGTGTCCTCATATGATCATGTCATGAGGGGTGACCTGCTCACGGTCAAGCTCAAATCTGAGGAGATGAGCACCGTCAGCGGCATCATGGACCGCATACTCGGCATAGGGACTGTATTGCCGAGATCACTGTACCTTACGGGAGGCAGGATCAGGGCGGAATACAGGTTCCATGCCTCCGACCTGCACAGCGTCACCATGCTGGCGGGAGACATACTGCAGATGAGGAACGGGATGGAGATCGTGGACCTCGGCCCCGATCCCGGCGGCATCGCCGCCCTTGATGCCGTTAATGATCGCATATCCCTTTCAGTGGTGGGGTTCGACACGGACCTCCCCGATGAGATCATGTCCGCGGGAATAACGGAGGCGTTCTTCGAGGTGAACTCCGAGCACCGCATGAAGGATGCCCTCAAATCCATTGCAGTATGCCAGGCATCCCGTGTGCCTGACTCATGGCAGCCGGTGCCGGGCGACAGTGGCCTCTATCATGCGGACATAAGCGCCCCGTTCATCAACATGGTGCGGAACGGCGCCAATGAGGCGCACATTCCTAGGGCTGGCACCATAATGAAGGTCACTGGCGGTATCCTCAGGGCTTTCGCCTTCATGCCTCGGTCGCTGCTCAGGGAATACCTGGGCATCCTGTTCAGCGCATCCCAGAAGCTTCCAGACTCGCATTTCAGCCTCAGTTATGTTGGCGATTACCGGAATGGCATATGGGAGTGGATATGAGCTATCTGGAGGGATGAGGGTGACAGGGATAGAGGGTGAAGCGAAAAGGGCAATAGGTTTCGGAGTTGCGGAGCTCTACACGTTCGTGTACTGGACACCGGTTGGGCCGGTGAACATACAGATACCTAGGGAGATGGCAGCCAGCGCACCTCAGACGGTGAGGTTCATGATAGAGTGGGAAGGGGACGAAATGCCACCGGTTCAGGATGACTGATTCAGACAGGAAAGCTGGTGAGGCAAGATACGACCTCTGTAGACGTTATTTCATTTTCCTCAACACGATGTTGCCGTTGTCATCGTAGAACCCTACTATGTCCCCGGATTTCACTTTAAGGATTTCGGCAGCTTTCTTTGGCAGCGTGATCCTGAGGGATACCCCTTCTTTGATACATGTGTCACTTCAATCAATTGTGGCATTAATGAGAATTATCGCATAGGATTAATCGTCTGGTCGATTAATTAAATTCTTGGTGAGAATGCAACACAAGAGGGACGACATCTTACATAAATAAATTGAAAAAGGCGGTAACAAAGGTTAAATTCGTGTTGAGTTATTTGTACTAAGTGACTAAATTTGAGTTAACGAGTTTTTATATTCCACCAAATTGTCTTAATGAAGAGGAGTTTCCGGGCCACATATTATGGAACGGTGAATGCTCGGTCATAGAACTGACCTTGGAGCCAAATATAGAATTCATGGATGTTTACAATTGCAAACGTGAGGTAACTAATGATGGGAAAATAAGGCTTACCAATATTGGGGTTTCAGGATATGCAGGATTAAAATTTAAAGCTAAGATAGGAAGGGAGATCGATATCAATTCGACAATTTCATGCAACTTCTATGATTCCGCAGGGCAATTTATTAGAGAAGAATCTCGGGTTATTCACGTATTCAGACCTAATATTGAGAGGATCACAAAACCGGATAACATGCAAGTTATTTTTTGATATAGAATCTCAAAAATATTAGATTAAAGACAAAATCACTCTAGCAAATAAGGGTAAAGGTACAGCACTAGTCTTCTTAGGGGTCGAATCGGATGACGACGGTATTAGGCTTTCCCTCCCACCCAGGATAAAAGAATTTATAGATAGCCTCAACCATGACATAAAAATTAGATTTCAGGACCTTTCCAGAAACTACAAAGAATACTCTAAGCAGTTATGGCAATACTATAGAGTCTCCCTCAATGCTCCCACCCTTATTTTAGAGAAGAAAGGAGATATTATACTATCAGCGAACCTTGCACTAAACAATATTCTTAGAGATGATGAGGGATTCAGACAAGAATATGAGAAGGAAATGCTAGTGGTATATCTTAAGAATATACCGCTGGTAGCTGAGGTGAGCAGTTTTGTGGACTATCTAAACTCAATCGGTAAAGGGAGAGTAATGCTTTTGAACTCAATCTGGCATCTGACTAGTGATAAAGAAAGTGGAATTGCTAGGTTAAAATTGTTAGTGCTGGATCTTGGTATGCATAGCTACGGCGTCAAATCACTTGGGGCGATAAACATCAAATTCACTCAAACAAAAACAGTCCCAATTTATTTGCTATTTAATTGGTCTGACAAAAATGGGGATTAGATTTTCGGGTCGGTGATTCACAAATGAGTTCTGACAAAGAAAAGGCTATTGAAGGCGTGGAAGCGATAATTAGAATCTTAGAGAGAGTTTATGGCGCACTCGCAGGAAGCTATACAGTACGTAACCGGCAGGTGACAATTCTCTGTGGTTCTAACTCACAAAAAACTTCTCTTGTAATTGAAGCTAAGCCCGGTATTTTACATCAAAAAAAGATAACATTTAGGACAGGAGTTCCAAATAATATAGAAATTAGATCTTTAACTTCAAGTGCAAACCTTTCAAACTGCATAAAAAGACTTGATGATGGATTTGAAATTTTAACTGAACGAATGAATCAAGAAGACCTTGTGTTGCTGGATTTGGAGTATCCTCTTGATACGCCTGGCTTCATTAAAGCTATTGTTGACTCGACGTCGACAAAAGAGTCGCAAAAGGGCGAAGAAAGCGAGTTTTGGCTGCACGCACAACTGCGCTATCCAGTAGTCTTAGCACAAAAATATAGTAAGTTTGGCATAAAAGAACTAGAAGTGGTAGTAAGGGTTCCAGTGAGTAATTATATCAGTTTGTCTATTCCGGCATCGTTCAAAGCAGAGATGGACGCCCTTTACGAATTCACTAATAGTAAGAATCCGCATGAAGATATTGTACGAGCCATAAATTACACTAAGCTGAAGAGAAGACGATCAGGAAAAAATTATCAACAGGTTTTGGCAGAAATGCAAGGGTTGTTTGTCTCTAATACATTCCGTACTTTTCTTGATGTGCCAGCCTCTTTTGAATATCACGACAGTATAAAAGGTTCCAGTTACTATGATAGCATTCCTTTCCCGACGTACCCTAAGTTTATGGAAGTTATAACTAGGACTGATCTGTCCTTGGATCGTTTTGCTGCTGAAGGAACATTGAAATTTAAGAGAGACATGTTCACTGATGAAATTGTCAAGATAGTGGGAGAGGAAAAAAAACGGAAAGTGCTATTTAAAGGAATTCCAAAACGATGATACGTGCCTCCAACCCAATCCACCTTAAGAGATTTTTCACTAATTTCCGGAGTTCTGTTCTTTTTTCCGGATACTTTACCTTAGTAGCACAGTGAGGTTCAGTCAAAATATTTGGCTTTCAGAAAATCTCAATCGTTTCTGGATTTTGCAATACCGTATTGGCCTAGTGTTAATGGCGAGTAACTGGAAACTGGTATCTTAGAAGAGACTCTCACTGGAATTGGAAATGGTTGAAGTACCGCCTTTTCTGAGAATACCATATTGTGTGCCAGACTCTGATTCTTAATCTTAGTCTTCTTTGATACCAAATGAACTAAGTTGTCGAGTTTTTCGTCAAAGTGCTCTATGGAGTTCCTTAATTTTTTCTGCAAGATTTCTTCAACAACGATACCGTCGAAAATTTTTCTAAGATACTCGCCCCTCTCCTTCCAGAATTTATAATGTTCTTCACTTTCGTCTTTTTTCTTGGTGCTCGGATCAATAAGATTAGCTAAATGAGAAGAATCATTGACAATAGACTTAATCAGAGAATGAACCTCAAGATTCACTTGTATAATGTATCTTGTTTCCGGGACTTTTACTATCTCAAATAGTTTTTCACAGTTTGATTTTATCGCTGACAGAACCCAAAAGAGTTCGTTAACAAATATTCCTTCCATATAACTTAGAACTTCTTGCTCTGTAGTACGTTCACCTTTTTCACCATATCAGCCCCTTGGTTGACTATGTCCTCTCGTTTCCCTCCGACCCATTAAAGTGTCCAGCAAAGAACTCCTTTTCGGACATTAAAATCATGGGTAGGGGGTATATAAATAAACGGCACAGTTTTCAGGGGTAGGTTTTCGCCCACCTTTAAGTTAGATACTATAGAATATAGATGTCAAGAATAGAGTAGGGATGGTCCATTCTCGTTAAATATTACTCTTATTTCTTCTGTCTTTAAGGGGACTTCTTGAACTTTCTCTATTATGATCCTCATTGTATCTGTTTCTTTAGCCTTTGATTTCTTCAGATTTCTTTGCTCAACCCTAATACTATGTAGTAGCAATAACATTGAAAACGCCAAGAATACAATGCCCGTAATTATTTGACCGGTACTGTTTATACCTATTTGTGGGTCATTAGAAGCGAATCCAAGAACTATATCTGCGATCCCACCCGGAAATAGAATAACAAAGGCAGTGCTTGACAGCTCACTTGCTGTTTTCCTAATTGACCTTACTATGCTGTCGTCGTATATTGGCTTATAAAGGTATTGAACAGTATATTCGTCCGATGGCCTGGAATGTTCAATTATCTTTTTGGATATTCTCAGTTCGACGAGCATATTTTTATTTAATAATAGCATAATATAAATTGAAAGCACGAAAACGAGAACGGAAGCCATTAAAATGTAAAATGATAAATTGGCCACCTGATTTGTATCATAAAAAATCGAAGTGGTTATAATTGAATAAACGGCTATAAGCGAAGAAAGGATTATTGGAAAAAATTTTACACACATTTCTACAATAAAAAAGCCCCTGTCATTAGATGCAAGATGATTTGCTAAAATTTTATTGATATGGGCTGCGTCATATCCTTCATTTGACGGCGCGGTCATCTTGTTTCAATAATCATTACTTATAAAGAATTTGTTATTGTGAAAAAGGTCAAAGTGCGCAGAAATTGTGGTAGGTAGGATCATTATACCCAACCCTCCACCCACTTCCTCATTTCCCTCCTATCATTCTCTTCAAAAGGAATATTCAGGTAATGCTCGTATTGAGTTGTTGTGGTATGACCTTTGACTCAATGCTATTTGAAGCGACTTATCAGGATAATAAAACACAAGCCATGATTCCGAGGTCTTTCTAAAAGATTTGTTGTTTATTGGAGCTCCCTCGAGGATCCTTTTTGAGAGTCTTCTGAGCTTCATGTCAAGGGCTGGGAGTTCAGGAAGTGGATGTGGAACCTGAAATAGATCTGGCAGCAATGTCTTTCCCATATCCGATAGCCTTATTGTCATCTCTTTCTGCTTTGCCTTGACCTTTAGCATTGATCCTCGAGGAAGGTAAATGAACTTAACATCAAGGCAATCAGGATTCTCTCTGAATCTCTGCAATTCAGCATATCTCATACCAGTTAAGAGAAGGGAGGTGTTTATTCTCCGGGTAACCGGATCCATGGAATCTCTTATGATTTCAAATTCACTTGGTCTGAGGATCCTCACCTGAAACTTTTCTGAAGATCTTACGATGGATCTCAATGTAGTTGTTAAGTTACCATCAAAACTTAACTCTTTGCATTGGTTTTTTTCAAGCGGCCACATTGATTCAGGTCAGTGATATTTAAGGAGTGTTAAGTTTTAGCGTAAAAGTTAACTTAATGACGCCTTTACCAGCTTAATTATCTTTACAATTCTCGATTGTGACAGCTTGCAGCAAGTAATCTTCACATCTGGTTCTCCTTTGCTACTGCCAAAAGATATTACAATTTTGTATTGCTTACCTGCTATAGATTTTCCATAGACACCAATCTCGTATTCATATTTCCCATCTATAAGCTCATTAATTTTAAATCCAGCAGCTAGACCAGTCTGTAGCCCCCCAGTGTGACCTGGCAAAATTAAATGCCTTTCCTCATTGCCGTTTGCATTATAGTCATATACGACGGTACAGAGATTTAAGAGTAAGTGTTCACCTCTGGAAAGTGTTTCATAAAAATTATTGGTTGTCCATCTCATTAGTATGGTATTGAACCTCCCAAGCCTTATGTCATTTCTCTTGATGGCCAGTATTCTTGCATAGAGATTATATGCTGTGGAAGTAAAGGGCGTTCTAGAGTTGAAAACGCAGATTCGATAATAATAGTATATTCTCTTCCCTCCTAACGCGATAGGTTCCAATAATTTATTATTAGAAGGTTCATCGTCTGCTAAATAAGGCAACTCATTCTCTTTTTCACACAATAACTCAATTTTAGGTCTGAATACCAAAGGAATTATAATTTCTTTTATTAAGGCAAGGATTGAAAGAACTGTGGCTAAAATGCTTAAAACTTCTACGGAACCCACGCAATTTATATTCAAGAGTAGTTATTGGTTTTTGCTACTCTGAAGGTTTCTATTTCTCATTCTAAGGATTAACGTGAATGGTAAAACAAAGGATCATAGAAACGGGATTTAGTTTTATCCCGACCTCTTATAATTTAATTTAAGCCCTTGTTTGAGGGCTTTATGATAATATATTACCTAGCTTTTCTGGTAGTTTCGGGACACATATCAAATTCCAGCGGGATCATCAGTACTATATAACCGATGTAGGAACAAAAGCTTTGCACTTAAAAGGGCATTTTCAATGGGATCTGGGTGCAACTTTAATCTTTTAGGTGCAAAGCCGATAGTATGAGAAGATATTAGTACTCTAAATAAATAATCTTAAATATGGAAGAAAAAACCAAAGAGCCATACTTCCCAAGACAAATGGCAGTTTATTGGGTACCAGGAAACAAAGATAAGAAAGACTTACTAATTTTTGATGGAGGTTATGAGGATGGATCGATACACATCTACGAAATCAAAGAATCAATACTGTTTGAAGAAGTAGTAAAAGAGTTCAAGAAAATGCTGAACTTGTCAGATTCTGCAAGACATAATCAAGACATGATCATTACTTCATGGATTGAACATAAATTTGGGTACCCACAGATATATAACATCTCACCGTAAGGCTTAAACTAGCAGAAAGTAAACTAAACCACTTAAAAGACATTTAAAGTGCAGAGCCCCTTAAGAATGCTTCTCTAGCTCGGTTTTCGTTACGTAGTAATATTTTCTTGGTGTCCTCATTTGGACTGAGGTATATTGAATAAATTCTTGTTTACCTCTTCTGAATATTCAAGTCTTTGAGTCATTTCCAGATTCTTCCTTTGTCGAATTCGCACTGTCTTCTGAAGTGCTTGCGTTATCATTTTCTTTATCTTTCTTATCTTCTATCTCAAAGAGGCCATCCGTCTTGATTGGCACTCTCGAAACGGTATTTGGCAATGAAGGAAAAGCATTACTCATAGCCTTAAAAAGGTTAACCCTATTTTTCATCTCGGATTGGGATCGTCGCTGGTACATCCTTAACTGTTCTCTATAGTCATCTACTATCAGAGGTTTCAACTTGTTGTCATCATTCCTATCAGAATAGAAAGGACAATATCCTTGTCGCATTGCTTCGACCATGCAAGTTGCAAATATTTCATCTTCTATCTGTATTTGGTTTCTTCCGGCCCTCTCAAGAGTATCCCACCATCTTTGATAATCAGGGCTTCCCAAAACAGCTGTGATAACGTCAACAAGGTGGCTTCTTCCCTCCTTCAAAAAAAGATCGAATCGCTGATAATCAGTGCGCGAATCAAAGTTCCAACCAATCTCACTCATAAATTCCATTTTTGATTTTGGTAATTCATCCCTCAGTTTTTCGTAGTCGTCAACAGGGATAGTGTTACCATTGCAGGCATTATAGAGTTTAACAAAAGGTTCGTTCATGGTTTCGATCATATGTGCTCGAAGCACTTTGTGCCAATCACGCTCCTTACGATTCCGTTTTTTAAAGTTATTCCCGGGTCCCTCATTGGAATCCTCTTTCTGGTTCTCATCCTCTGTGATCTTTCGCCCATTCCTGAAATCTAAATCTTTGTAAGGATCATCGCCCTCGTCTGATTCATAATCTCTGTCCTCGGATGATGCAGACAACGTCACTTTACCTCCAGCTTATGTACTTCGGTTTCGACTTGGTTTAAATGTTCTTTAGACATGGTTAAAAGCCCCGAAGCCTTCACTCTCATTTCCTGATTATTAATGGCTAACAGGTCTCTAGCCCATATCCAGCGCACAGTTTCGTACAAGTTTTCAAATATCTTTAGATGTCTCTCATCCGAAGATGACTTATGTTCATAAACCGTAGGAGTTAATTTACCCTGTATCACTTGAGCGTCAATTTTTGCCTGGGCATCTCTTCCTTTCTCTTCCTCCTTTTTTCTGATAGAATACTCCTCGATGAGCTGTTCAGCCTTTTCTTCGTTGATCTCTACACCCATGTCAACTATTCTCTTCACAGGCTCGAAGTCTATCTTTCCGGTTTCAATGGCCCTTCTAACTGTCTCAGGGGTCTTAGAAAGAGCATTAACTCGCTCTCTCTGAGCTTCCACTTCTCTTTTTAAGGATTCGGATACAAATTTATCAACCGAAATGCCTACCTGTTTAGCTGTTTCTTCTGCTTCTCGCATGGTTGCAGATGGTATCTTTCCTGAATAATCAACAACACTTTTAGAAACAGATGCTATCTTGCTTACGGACTCTTCAGGATATTTCTTAAACTCATCAAGAATTTTCCGTGTCATGTCTACGTCGACATCATTTGCTGCTAATTCTCTAAAAAGTTCGACGTATTTTTTGTCCGCTTCCGCGTCACTCCACCTTTCTGTTTGTTTGACGGTCCTTATTGTGCTTTCTAATAGAGCATGCTGTTGTGGGGACAAATCTTCTGCTTTAGGTAGGTCTCTACTTTCCCCAAGAGGTTCTCGAGCTTTCCTTGCAGATATTGCTTTGTATCTCTGAAGGCTCCAATAGTCATTCAGCCTGTTTTCAACATAATCAGACCGGTGTTTTACCCCCCCTCTACTAATGTATTCTGCAACCTTGGAATCATCTTTCCCGAAACGCTTATGCAATTTCTCCAGGTATGAGCCTTCATCTTCTATGTCCAAATCATTTCTTTGAGCGTTTTCGGTATATGATATAAGTTCTGCTTCCTCATCAGTAAGATCTCTTATTATAGCAGGTATTGTATTTTCTCCAATTAATCTAGAGGCTTTTACTCTCCTTGAGCCTGCTACAATCTCGTACATTCCATTTTTTGGTCTAACAATTATGGGCTCAAGCACGCGATATTCCTTTATGGATTGCGCTAGGTCTGTTAGGTCGGTCTCTTTTTTTCTTACGTTCACTCCGTCAAAAACAATATCGGCTAGATTTATGACCTTATATTCATCGGCTTTTCTATCAACCATTACTTCCCACCTTTTATAAGTTCCATAGCAATCTTTGACCATGGGATCTGTCTTATGTTCCATTTCTCGCCGTTGGCATCAACTTCAAGAATGACAGTCTGAGATGGGTCCAACTTTTCATTATCAGACATGATTCGCTTCAGCCCACTTACTGCCTCTGTCTCACTTTCAAAAACGCTTTTTTCTTTTCCAGCATCAAGCAAGAAAAATTTTCCATCCTTCAATTTAAGTTCCATACTATCCCTCACATTATTTCCTTTGTGGCTTTAACTTCATGTTTCTTCATATACTCAATAAGAGCATTCCTGAGTTCTTCACTGACTTTTCTGCTGGAACCAGTCTTGTCTAAGACAAAGTGATTCCACTTTACCCACAGATCCTGATCTATGTTTACAGAAGTTTTCCTCTTTTCTTCCATTGCTACACTATGAATTACATTCTTATTAATATTATGGTATTACGGTAATATTTCTGACCAGTTACCATTCAGTAAAGAATTGTCCAGGGAATTGTGTGCCGAAACCGCATATATATGGCTATATAATCCTATATATTTTCAAGTTAGTGACACTAAAAACACGATTCTCCTAGGGGAAACGGCTTCCAGCGAAAAATACTATCCTGCGTAGGGTCCAAAGTGTCAGATAACGGTAAGATGGTGATAACCATTAACTCTGTAAATTATAACCGTCAAATGCCGAATCATCGGCGGAACGGCTTTTACGGGGAGCCAATTCCAGAATTGACATCAGAGATCTCAGGCCCTCGAGCACGAGATCTCAGGTGAGCTCGGGGGAAAAATTTCGGCGATTGGTGAATCAGAGCCCCTTAGATATCTCATTAATCAGCCACCTTGCATTATTCATCACCCTGTCAAGGTTCTCCTTTCCCAAGTGCTTTCCCTGTGATTTCGCATTATCCAGCCATCCCTTGATATAGGCAGATGAATCATCCCTGAAGTCAAAGCCAAAATGCGCCCCTACGAGATATGTTGACAGCTCAGCTTCAGATTCTGCGATCCCTCGAGGAAGATCCTTCCTGTATAGGTGTTCCAGTCTTGCATGGGACATCTCATGATCAGGGTATGCAGAACGTTCACGTCTTCACCTGGGATTTTCATGACAACAATTTTCTGCCCTTCTCCGGAATGCGCGGTATAACCGCGTGCACCATTCAGTACTGTTACCTCTTCAACTGTGTAATGGTCCCTGGCTATCTTTTTCAGGGTATTATACGGGGTTGTGGCCCTGACATCCTCCTCAACGGGCTTCATCTTTCCCAGAATGCCCTGTGTCTGTGATATGTCGTATACTTTCCCGGTTCCGAACACATATGCTGTACCCGTTCTTCCAAGGTTAAACTTCTCATTGACCAGCTGATCTATGGCTTCATCGTCCAGTCCTTCCTGTCTCTTTTTCTCAATGAAATCCTTGACTTTTTCCGGTCCTGCCTTAGATGGTATGCCCAAGGGATACAGTATCGATATTGGAGCTGCGTCCCCCTTCACTTCTCTTCCAAAGTATTTCCATTCATTTGCAGATCTCACGATTGTGGCATTCTTGTTCTGCATATAGATCATGAAGGAATTGAATCCTGAATAGTCACCAAGGGTACCACTGTACTTTTTCATCTGCAGCAAAAGCTGATCTAAACTGGATACCTTGCTGAGGTCGCTAAGCATGTTCCATGCCTGCTTCTCAAGTTCTTATTGCGTTTGCCCAACGTCCCATACCTCTATCTCTCCTGGCTTCCTGCCTGTTTCTATCTTGATATGCTTGCTTTCATTTCCCCTTCTTCTTTGATATCTATTTCTGTGCCATTTCCTATTTCTACTTTCTCTCATTCTCTGTTTCAGAATTCCTTTTTTCAATCGGATCCACTATTATGGCCTTGCTGTCCTTGAGCCATACCTGCCTCCGGTACTTCTTCCTAGGCTTTATTTTGTATTTTTCTTCCTTTGTATTCACTCCTGCAGTCTCCGGCATTCAAAACAGTCGGAAAATCGACCCAGAATCTCACTTTGAGTTTCATGTATATAATAATAGGGAGGGTCGTCTCCCCCGGACATATTCTCTCATACCGTTCCAGTGCATTTGCCCTTCTGAAATCGATCAATATGCAGGAAAAATATATTTACGAGTACGAATAGACTTCTTACGGTTTAATGATGCAAAAGAAGTTACTTGCTCTGGCAATAGTTGCAATACTCTCAATCACCTATCCCGGATTCGCATTTGCCTCTGCGGTTCATGCCCCTGTGTCACACGCAGGAACAGAGGCTGCTAAACCGACACATTACATCTATGATGCTTCGCCAGTAAAGTCATCCTCCGGCAATAGCACAATAATGACGCAATCTGCCGTAAATCCTTCTCTTTTATACAAGCAGGAGCCAGCTCCCATGGGAATCGCAGATTTCGGGTTAGGGCCAGGAGGCACACCTTACCAATACGCTACCAGTTCATTTGAGGGCACGATCAATATCAGCAATCTCCAGACATATAACGCAAGCCTGACCTCTTCATATTACGGTTATCGATACGGAATGTCATTCCAGTTGAACACCGTCCTCTCTTTCAGCTTGTCTGGTAATACATATGATTACTGGACACAGGATGTCGCTTTTCTGAATACTTCAAACCGCACCATGTACATTATAGATAATGTATGGAATCTCTCTTCCCGTGGAGCCAAACTCTATGATTCCACGATCACCGGAAGTGGCGTTGTAAACACCAGTTTAGGATTTTACTATGCCATCGGCGGAGTGCCTTCGGGAAGCAAGCCGGGGGAAAGTTATCCCTTTGCCCTTGGTCTTAGATTGAACTCAACGCTCTCTTCAGGCATACCAACTGTAGAATTCCAGTATAACGCAGGATCGGGGTGGATCACATTTGACTCCCCGGAATTTGTCTTCGCCAGGGGAGCTTCTGCCCCGGCTTTTGTGGTCAACGGTAATTCATATACACCTTTCGGCAATTTTTACGATTCTGAGCTTATCCTGGGCGGTCCCGCTGGCAGTTCTAATACCAATGTCACCAGTTCCAGCGTGGCTCTATCTCTGCTCTACTGGAACGGACACAACTACCAGGCGGTGCAGAATGCCTACAATCATGGAAGCGACACCGCCGAGGGAATAGGCAACGTAACTGTTTCAGAAGGCAGCAACGCGGAAAGCAGCACGCCGATCTCAAGTGTGTCAACAGGCAGCGGAAGCCTCGGGATGATCTATGATCGGTCAAACATAGCCATACTGAATGTTTCTGTACCTCTGGCATTATCCGGTACTCTCTACGTGAACGGAACTGCTTATCCTTTCTCCGGGCCTGATGTGAACGTGACGCTTATGCCAGGATCATACCCCGTCTTGGTAAGTACATCCTCGAACCAGTACAACCTTGGCGATCTCACGCTGACGGCTGGAGGATACAGGGCGATCTCAACGCAGAACATTTATTCCTCTAAATTCACGGAGACTGGCCTGCCATCAGGTACCCGCTGGTACGTGAACCTTTCCGGAGTGGGCAGTTATTCATCATCCTCGAGCACCATCTCCGTCGCTCTGCCCAACGGAAGCTACTCCTATACAGTTGCCACGATGAACAAGGACTACTACAACCACACAGCGGGTACACTCACTGTGAACGGTGCAGGCCAGTCCATAAACGTCACCTTCAACCCTTATCTTTACAGTGTTTTGTTCAGGGAATCAGGCCTTCCTGTCCTAACCAGGTGGGCAGTATTCTATGACAACTCCACCGTGAACAGCTCAACGGGGAGCCAGATAGGCTTCACGTCCATCAACGGCACTCACAGCTTCTGGGTCCAGATAGTTCCGGGCTATGCTTCCAACATCACGTCTGGTACCATAACTGTGAACGGCATCGGCACAACCCGGGATGTGACATTTTCCCAAGCAAGAGATTACAATATCTCGTTTACGGAGACTGGCCTGGGAAGCGGATCATTGTGGTTCCTTAACCTTACCAACGGGCAATCTGAGAACAGCACCTCCCCAACAATAGTGTATGAAATGCCAAACGGCACCTATGGGTATTATGATTCAGCTGGATCGCGATACTCAACAGTAAGCGGGCAGGTTGAGGTCAACGGGAGCGACATGAACATCTCCCTGAATTTCATAGAACTCGGGTTGCTGAACCTGGCCATTTCCCGGAGCGGAACCAGTCTGTACCTCAATGGAAACTACCAGGGGACGGTTGGGAGCACATTCTTGAAGTACATTCTCCCCGGAACTTACATTCTCTCAGATTCGCTGAAGGGCTACCAGACATTTTCAGATTACTTTGTAATTGCATCCGGGAAAAACACGTCCATATCGATCAACCTGACGCCCATGGCATTTTACGGCTTCCTGGAAGGTACCCTCACACCAGGGAATGCCACAATCACTGCCAACGGCTTCCTTATCCCGGCATTCAACGGTTCCTTTAACACTTCCCTGCCTCCCGGTACGTATTATTTGACGGTTTCGGCAAACGGCTACCATTCCATGGAATTCCAGGTTACCATACTGCTCCTGGACGTCTCCTGGCACAACATTTCCCTTGCGCCTTCCAAATCAGTCCTTCTTTCGGGTTATGTAAAACCATACCGGGCGTCGGTCGTTGCACAGAATTTCACTGCATATGTCAACTCAAGCGGATACTATTTCTTATGGCTGCAGCCCGGGAATTATACTGTATCAGTATACGCTTACGGGTATTTCCCGGCATCCGTCACAATAAGCATTTCCTCAAGCAGGGAAAAGAATTTCACATTGCAGGCAGAACCCGCGGCGACGTCATCAGACAGTTTAAGTGATATTTCGGCTATGGGGTTCGGAGTAAAAGTTGGGAACCTGAGCAACTCAGGTGGTATCATCAGCGCAACCTTTTCCACTGCATCTGCCAATGGATCGATCATCATAACTGCTCCATTCTCATCGCTTGGCGGCGTTAACATATCGGAGGTGCTCCACAGCAGGGTGTACGTGGGGAACCAGCAATATTCAAATTTCTCCGTGGTAATTTCGTCAAATCATACCGTGGTCCTGTACGTATACGGCCTTCACGGAGATCCAACGATATCCTGGCTATACTCTCCCGATGCCAGCCTCCACGTCTTCGATCCTCTCCTTGGCTATATAGTGCTAGCGGTTCTGATTGCAGCTATTGCAGGAATATACGTCGCATTGAAACGGAGGAAATAATTCCGGCAGGTTCAGTTGCAGGTGATTGTCCGCCTTATCCGCTCAAAGAGGGAATATGAGAATATCATCATGGAAAAGGCGCTGATCCCGTGTT
>JAJYUG010000015.1 GCA_021792655.1 Thermoplasmata archaeon
CTCCAGAATATAACTGCAAAGATCAGTATGTTGAAGATGGATTCAAAGTAAATGAATGAGTTTGAATTTGTATAGAATGAATGAAAAACCGCAAAAGTAGCAAAGTTTCCCGCCATTGCCGAAATAGCAATCAGAGAAAGTGAATATATGAAAAGGAGCACGTAAACAATATTTCCACCGAAAGAATAGAAATTCACCGTTCTGGCACCCTCTGATACCTTGCCCTTCAACCATTTCAGATTAAACATGGATGTGTAGGAATATGCCACTATAACGTTAAAAAGCAGAAAGAAACTGACCAATAGTCCCATACCGTTTAGAGCTGTGATCATCACGGTCAGAGGGGAAACGATCATAACAAAAAGAAAAATACCGACTGCTGACTTGGAGAAAATCTGTTCGCTGTTCCTGAGCGGGAGCGAGTTGATGACCTCTATGCCGTTCCCCTCTGACGCCATCAGCACGAGCGAGTAGAATGTGGATGATATTATAACTATAGAGAGCAGGGAGTAGTACAGCGAAGAAATATCACTATTTCTTGCCGTTCCAAAAACTAAGAGAGGAAGAATCGTCGGAAGGACGAAAATTGCTGGCAGGAATATCAGGATAATATTCTGTGACTTCCTGATAATACCACGTATGTCTTTCAGGAATAACGAGGAGAGAAAACCATACATCCTGACGTTCCAGGAAGAAACCTTCTTGCCTGACACCATATTTGGAGAATTTGAGAGAACTGCGAATATTCTCTGCTTGATAAGAGAGAAAGCTACCAGAAATACGGCAAGATAGAATGTCGTAACACCAACGTCAGCGATAAAATTTTGGTTCACTGGAGAAGCTTGGAAAACTACTGTGGTAACGTTAAGAAGCGGGACCATGATCCCAAATAGACCTCCAGTTCTTGGGATGTTGTCTACAAGTATGCCTGGAAAATAGATCATAATTTCAAATAGCGCAAAAACTCCTATTATTACCATCATCCTCAGTGCGCCCTTGAGGGAGCTGATAAGAGGCGACCGTTCACTGGATATTCTCTTCCTCACTGACATGTAAATAATTGCCCCAACGGTATAACCGAACATTATTATTGACAACAGCCAGGCTGTGCCTAGAAAAAGCGTTTCGTAAGATGAGAATTTAATGGCGTAAATTACCAGAACCGGAACGACTATGAATATTGAAGATGATCCATTGTACTTAAGCCACGACATGAAAAGTATATCATCGCCACCGTCTACTGGCAATATTCCAAGAGGCTCAACAAGTCTATGACTTCCAAGGGTATTGAAGAAAATGAAAGAATTGTATATGCTCATTGAAAGAGTGTAGGCAAAAAGCACAAAGCCAACATCTGCAACCGCCTTTTCTGGAGTAGGAGAAAAAAGGGCCGGAAAAACCATTACCAGGGAGAAAATTATAAGCATGATGGCAGTGAAGCCATAATTCAGGAAAATCATCCTGTTAAAATATTTGTTAGGGCTTGAATTCAAGCGGCTAATCTTGTTCTGGAACTGGGCTGAATTCCTTAGCCCGATATACCTTTGCTCAACAATGAGAGTACGCTCCACAAGCTGCCGCGACAGTTTCATCTTCTCAGCGATTCCTTCAGAGATGAAACGATTTCCTGGATATTCTCATTGCCCGTTAACTTCAGGAAAATATCCTCAAGATTGGTTTCCGAATTTCCCGACGATTCCCTTAATTCCTTCATGGTTCCCACCGAAACGATCGCCCCCTGGTACAGAATTGCTATCCTGTCACATACGCTTTCGGCAACTTCTAGTATATGCGTGGAAAATATCACTGTCTTGCCCCTGGCTGCAAGATCGACCAGCAAGTCCTTCAGTATCTTTGCGGATCTTGGATCAAGACCGTTCATTCCCTCATCCAGAACTATAATATCTGGATCGTGGAGCAGAGCACCTATGATAGCTACCTTTTGCTTTGTTCCGAAGGACAGGGATCCAATAAGATCATTTACAGAGCCATCAATTCCGAAAGCTGCTGCAAAATTGTTTACCCTGTCCGCAAGTGTTCTCTGATCCATCTTTCTGACCGAAGCGACGAAGGAGAAGTATTCCGATGGGGTCAGGGATTCATATAGTAGCGGTGTTTCCGGCACATATCCAATTCTCTTCTTTACCTCGTTTCTGCTCAGGCTGGTGTCAAATCCCAATACGCTTACCTTGCCAGATGTCTGGCTGAGGATGGAGCAGATTATCCGGAGAATGGTTGTTTTTCCGGATCCATTTGGCCCCAGTATTCCGAACACCTGGCCTGCTTCTATGTCCAGATTGATCCCGCTAAGCGCCGTATTGGTCCCATATCTCTTGCTGAGGTCTCTTATGCTTACCGAAACTGACAAAGTTCCATCTTCCTAGATAAGCTAGCAGGATCAGCAGTATTAAAAGGTTTTACTGCAGGTATTTTCTGCATCCCGGTTATAAAAAAGGAAGAACAGGCACTTCAAACAAATGAAATGCCGAGAACCAGGTGGAATATTTCGCCGATTGCATAAGTTCCTGCTGCTACGAGGAGGGAAAGCGCAGCAGCCCTGAGAGATGAATACAGGGCGCGATTGTTGACTGATATTGCGGTAATGGCATTTGTTATTCCCTGCACTACACCGACCAGGATTACTGCTATGATCAGGGGTTCGATGCCAGAAAACACTGCAAAGGGGACTATCGGTACGGCGGCACCAATGACGTATGAAAGCGCGGTGACCCTTGTCGTTCTTGAAGTGCTGGAATTCAGTTTCCTCAATTCTGATTTCTCAATCTTCGTATCATGGTTATCATGGTTTTTCTTCATCTGTGTTATGCTGTAATCAACTTCGTTCTTCTTGGAAAGGTAAGCACCCAGAGTCATGCTCATGGCTCCCCCTAGACCTACAACCACTCCGCTGATTGCTACATATATGTGATCGCTTATGACTGCAGAAAGACCTGCCAGTGCTGCCAGAACTTCTACAAGGCCGTCACTCATGCTGTATATAACGTTCCTGTTCCATTCGAGCTTATCCTCTATTCTTGTGAGCTCGTTCTTGAACGTCTCTTCATGCTCCATCTCGTCTTTTATTATGCTTCCTAGCCTTTCCTTGAACGCCGCAGTTTCATCTGCATGTTCCATATATTCAGAGTATTTCAGTATTGATCCAACTTCACCGTACTCAACAAGTTTTATGGCAAGGTTGCTGCCTATCAACCATCTTAGTACAAGCAGGATAGATATCTTGAAATTTTTAGGCCTGATCCTTTTGGTAGCTACGCCCTTCTCCTCGAGGGAAGCACGCCAGAATTCTGAATGCTTTTTCTCTATGGCTGACAGCCGCAGGAGGTTCTTGCTGAATTGTTCATCCTTTATTGTCGGAGCCAGGCGGGCATAGAAAACCATGTCCGTGAGTTCATCCTTGAGGAAATCCTTCCTCGTGTTAATGTCCTTTAGATCCATGTACCTATACCTTATCGCTTTTAGTATAATAAGTTTGAATACGGATGCATTAAAAAAGCCGTTCCTGTAAGACTTTCCTTACAATAAGGCACCGCGCAGTATTACGAAATTCGTACAAGTAATTCGAGTTTCATTCAGTTAAATATATATTAATGCTAAAAATGAACACACATGGACACGTTAACTGAAGCTGGAAAGGTAGAACCAAACAGGATGACGAGAATTTCAATAAAGACCGAATTGCCGGGACCAGAGGCAAGAAAAGTAATTGAAATGGACAAAAAATATCTTGTTACCAGTACCAAGTCGCTTCCGGTTGTCGGAAAGAGAGGCAGCGGAGTTTTTGTCGAAGATGTGGATGGCAATGTGTTCCTTGACTTTGCAAGCGGGATCAGCGTTACAAACATGGGTCACGTGCACCCGTACATCACGGAAAAAGTTCAGCAGCAGCTCAAGTTGCTGTGGCATTTTGCAGGAACTGACTATTACTACAGGGAGCAGGTTGATGCTGCAAAGCTGCTGACGGAAGTAACTCCAGGAAAATTTGACAAGAAAGTGTTTTTCTCTAACAGCGGTACGGAAGCAAACGAGGCTTCACTCAAACTGGCAAAGATACATCGAGGAAGGCAACAGTTTATCGCATTCATTGGCGGATTCCATGGAAGAACACAGGGATCGCTTGCTTTCACTGCATCAAAGTCCACTCAGCATAAGGGGCTGTTCCCATGGATGGGCGGCGTTACCCACGTTCCTTTTCCAAACCCTTACAGAAACCCGTTCGGAATTGACGGCTATGAAAGCCCTGATGAGCTTACGAACCGGGTTCTTGATTACATAGAGACATATGTTTTCAAGATGCAGGTACCGCCTGAAGATATCGCAGCCTTTCTGGTTGAGCCAATACAGGGAGAGGGAGGGTACATTGTGCCGCCCATGAATTTCCATAAGAAGCTCAAGAAGCTGGCAGAGGAGAACGGAATAATAACAATTATGGATGAAGTGCAGTCTGGATTCGGAAGAACCGGGAAAATGTTCGCTTCGGAACATTTCGGTGTAGAACCTGAGATAATGTCACTGGCCAAGTCAATAGCCTCTGGAATACCTATGGGCGCATCAGTCGTTAAGGCTGACCTGGACTTCCCACAGCAGGGTCTTCATTCCAACACCTTTGGCGGAAATCTCCTTGCATCTGTCGCATGCGTTGCAACTATTGAGGCAATGAAGAAGGAAAGAGCCGTCGAAAACGCAAAAATACAGGGAGAATACATGAAGAAGAGGCTTAACGAACTCAAGGAAAAATATCCGCAGATAGGGGATGTCAGGGGAATTGGTCTGATGCTAGCCATCGATTTTGTCAAGGATCAGAGGACAAGGGAGCCTGATGCAAAACTCAGAGACAATGTTGAAATGGCAAGCTACAGGAATGGGCTTCTGCTTCTTTCGACAGGCGTAAGCGCCATAAGGCTGATCCCGGCGCTCAATGTCAACAAGATACAGGTTGAAATGGGAATCGAGACACTGGAGAAGGCCATAAAGCAATCCCTTTGACCACTATATTTTTTGGTTTATATAATCTACAAATTTCACTAGAGGGATGCCCTCTTCCCAGCGAAGAGTGTAATTCCCATCTTTTGTCTTCTGCATTTTTGGGAGAATTTCATAGGTATAACGAAGATTTCCCTTTGGATTTCCAGGAACGGAGAACAGCCTCCAGGAATCCCCATGATAATTCTTAAGCCGGTAGGCATACGTAATGAAAAGTCCAGATCTCGAGCATTTTTCCTGGAGCCTTTCAGCCTGCTCCTGTCTCTGTCCTGACGCCTCTGTAAACATCAGGGTGCTTTTAATTGACGATTTTACCTCAATAACCAGTGAAATATCATCCCTGAGAGCTATCAGATCAGCCCCCAGAGAGCCCGCCGCCCTTGTAACGTAGAAAGGCTTTTCTTCCAGTGAGAGCAATATTGCCAGTGATTTCTCGTCAGAGTTTCGGTAAATCTTTCTGATGTAAGCTGGATTACCTGACAGGAGCGCCGCAAGTTCCCGTTCATAAATGCTGCCATTCAATTTATCAAGCGGTTATCAGTCTGGCCATATTTTAAAATTTCCCGTTGTTCAACAGATCGTTGCGAATTCCAAGAAGGCTGTGAGTTATGCGTTCAACGTTCCATGTAAGCAATTATCCCTAGTGTCAAAAAAACCGGTGTTTTTAGAGTTGCATAGCGTGCAGTTCTGACTCTGTTAATATTTCATGAAGATAAGAATGTTAGCCAACCTTTCCACTTGTTGTTTGAGACTGAAACATATTCCTATTTGAGAATTCCCGGGAACCTGTGGTCATTGGCTAATATTATAGTAGAGAGAACCAAATCCAGCCAGGCCAATCAAATTAATGAGCAATAGCGGCAGGGCGACACTGACGCCGTACCGGGTAGAGAAACCGTAATAGAAATAGATGCTTACTGCTGCCTGAAGCAGGAATACGATAGCAAACATCGCGATTCCGAACATAGCCTTAGCCTGAGTTCCCCGGTAGTTTTTCAAATAGCGAGAAACCAGTATAAACATTATTGCAAAGTCTAAGGCGAGAATACCCAGGTTAGCAATCCACAGAGCTCCAATCATCTGCTTCTCCCCTTCAGTTTTTCTTCAATTTCCTCTATGAGATGGTAATTTTTTTCAAAATATGGTGAAATGAAATACGTTTTTCCATATCCATCCCCCTTAGAAATGATCATTCCGTTATCCATAAGTACCTTTGCATGATGTTCCGCCGTCCTATAGTTAATTCCAAGATCATTGCTGATCCTGTTAAGGTTCGATGGATTTCTGCTAAGCTGCGATATGATTTTCATCCTCATTGGTCCTCCCTTCGTGGCGACGAGGAGCCACCATGCAAGTCTCCTGTGTTCCCCTTCAAAGATATCATTCAATTTACCCCATCGCCAGTAATAGCAATAAAAAAATTGGGTATTTTAATCTATTCAGACCTTCGATATTGGGTTCAGCGCTGTGTTGTCGAAATTCTCGTATATTATCATATACTGGTTCTGCCCAGTTGATGGATTGAACCCAATATTGTAGTATTCTATCCCGTATGTTACATTGATGTATTTGAAATCGCTGCTGTTTGAGGCACTCTGCACTATGAACTGGATGGTGGCGTTTACGGTTGCCGTGTTTCCGTGCAATGTAACTGTGGGGGGTGCTTCACTATAAAACCATACTGCGCTCCAGAGTCCGAAGAACTTGTTCCATGTTGTGTTGATCTGGCTCAGTCCGGTGTAGTTACCTTTCAGCGCACCGTTAGCCCAGTGAAGAGTGGCATTTGATGCATATTCCTGCATCACCGTGGTATTATCCTCAATTGCGATGTTGTTCCAGTGGCTGAATGCCAGTGAATTTATTGTGTTGTATTCAACTGATTCCTGCGCAAAGGATATGTAGCCGGTTCCGACAATGTGCCATATCTCATTATAGATATTCCATTGTCCTCCAGAAAACGTCAGGTCAAGAGTGTAACTTACATTGATGTACTGCACCTGGCTGTTGTTATCAGCAGGAGTTAGGATGAACTGATTGACGGAAGTTACATTGGCCATATTACCTGACATGGTCACTGAGGGGGGACTGATGGCGTAGAACCATACTGCGCTCCAGAGTCCGAAGAACTTGTTCCATGTTGTGTTGATCTGCGTCGTTCCTGTATATGTTCCGGTTAGGGGTCCACCAATCCAGTGTAAGGTAGCGTTTGAAGAGTATTGTGTTGATAGCAACGTTGTGTTCTCTATGGCTATGTCATTCCAGTGCGAAAAAGCGGCGGCAACTGGTGAAGAGTTGGCCTCAAGATCACTGACGTATGACTGAGAATACGAAACAATTCCTGATCCCACTATATGCCACACTTCTTTGTTTATTAACCAGTTGTTTCCGGTTTTCACGTAACTAAGAGTGTAGCTTATGTTGAGGTATTGCACCTGTTGCTGCGCCGAGAAAGGAGTCATTATAAACTGGTTTAACGACGTCACAGTGGCATTGTTACCATTGACTGAAACTGTCGGTGGAGATGTCGTGTAAAACCATACTGCGCTCCAGAGTCCGAAGAACTTGTTCCATGTTGTGTTGATCTGCGTCGTTCCTGTATATGTTCCGGTCAGGGGCCCTCCCAACCATTGCAGGGTTGCATTTCCCGTATACTCCGACATGACAAGGGTGCTGTTCTCTATGGCTATGTCATTCCAGTGTGATAGTGCCTGCTTTAAGACTACAGCACCCTGCTGGTTATCATAATTTGTAACCTCCTGGGCATAGTTCACACCATTTGTGCCGGCTGTTGCGTTTGCAGCAGCATATGATGCGTATGCCGCAACGAATGAACCAGCAAAAATCACCGTCAGAACCACAAGAAATACTGTTAAGGACTTTGAATTAACCATCATTACCGACTGTGAAATCCAGAAGATCAATAAAGGCAATTTTCAAAATTAGGTAAAGAAAATGTGCAAATTATATGCAGATGTGTCAGGAAAAATGACCAAACAACGTTTCAACATTCAAATGCAGAAATGAAATGTCCAGGGAAACCCGATACTGCTTGTGACCGATTTACATTAATGGAAAATAGATGACGTATCGGAAAAAAATTATAGCTGGCTATCGCATAGACCAGAAGATGGGTGACTACGTTTATGTTCCAGATAACGAGAAAGTCAGCAACACAAATATCATGAAGCTCGCCTCAAAGCACGGAATAGGAACCATAAGGGAACTGTATGAACGTGCGGACCGTGATAGGGAATGGTTCTGGAAAGCAGTAATTGAGGATTGCAACGTAGAGTTCACGAAGCCATACCTTAAGGTAACCGACGATTCGCTTGGAAAAATGTGGACCAGATGGTTTGTGGGCGGCGGAATAAACATAGTGTGGAATTGTGTCGAAAGATACAGGGACAGCGGTGAAGCGGCCATCGTCTTCGAAACTGAGGAGGGGCTAAGCGGAGAGGTGTCTTTTTCAAAACTTGATGAGATAACCGGCAAGTTATCAGGCTCCCTGAAGAAACTTGGCGTAAAAAGGGGAGATAGGGTTGGGATATACATGCCCCTGCTTAAGGAGAGCATAATGGCAATGTATTCAATCATGCGGATTGGGGCAATTGCCGTGCCCATGTTCTCAGGATATGGAATTGACGCTGTCAGTACAAGGGTGCGTGATGCCGGAATAAAAATACTTTTCACTGTATCCTCAACAACAAGAAAGGGAAAGCATATCGACGTAATTGACAGCGTGAGGTCAATAGAGGACATCACCATAATTGCCTTGAATCTTCAAACCCCTGGCGCAAACGAGCATGATTTCTACAGCCTGGTTTCATCCGGAACCTACGTGAAGAGCGTAGAGATGGAGAGCGAAGAACCGGCAATAATGCTATATACGTCAGGAACAACCGGCAAACCCAAGGGAACAATGCACGTCCACGGGGGAAGCTTTATCAATATAGTCAAGGAAGTAAAATATTACATGGATTTCAAGAAAGGGGATCGCCTTTTCTGGATCACCGATCTTGGATGGATGATGGGTCCATGGGCAATAATAGGGTCAAATGCGCTTGGAGGCGCCATTTTTGTCTATGATGGGGCAATTGACTACCCGGATTCCACTAGGACCTGGAAATTAATTGAGAAAAATAAAATCAGCCTTCTTGGGCTTTCTCCCACCTTTGTAAGACTGATGAAACATAGGGGGATCAGGGAGCCGATGCACGGTATCAGGGTCTTTGGTTCAACTGGAGAACCATGGGATAATGAGTCATGGATGTGGCTGTTTGAGAAACTTGGCGGTTCAAACACACCCATATCAAACGTTTCCGGAGGGACTGACATCATTGGATGCTTTCTGGCTTCAAACCCTGCGCTGCCCCTTAAGCCGAGATGTCTATACAAGGGCCTGGGAATGGATGTATCGGTGTTCAATGAAGAAGGCAATGAGGTGTATGATAAGGTTGGGTACCTGGTTTCTAAAAGTCACTGCCCCTCAATGACAAGAGGAATATGGAAAGATCCAGAAAAGTACAGGGAGGCATACTGGGGAAAATTTGGAGATGCCTGGTCCCAGGGGGATTGGGCTGAGATGGATCGAGATGGCTATTTCTATCTTTACGGCAGATCTGATGAAGTGATTAAAGTTTCAGGAAAGCGGGTTGGGCCAAACGAGATAGAGAATGTTGTAATGAAGGTCAAAGGGGTGCTGGAGAGCGCCGCAACGGGCATACCAGATGAAATAAAAGGAGAAGCCATATGCGTGTTCTACCTTGGGATTGATGAAGAAGCCATAAAACGCAGTATTGCCGAGCAGATGGAGAAGGATCTTGGAAAATCCTTTTCACCGAAATACATAATTCACCTTGAAAAACTTCCAAAAACGAGAAATGGGAAAATCATGCGGAGGATACTGAGAAAAGCTTTCATGGGAGAGAATATTGGCGACACCAGCAATATGGAGGACCTCAACATAATAAGCGAAGTTTCCATTATTGGCAGCAGGCTGAGGTCAGCCAATCATGGAGACTGACCGGTTTCTTCCCTATTTGTTTCTGTTTCCTTCCCGTTCACTTTAGAAATCAGGCTTTCATATTCTTCCTGATTTATTATGCCTGACTTAAGCATTTCCTCTATCATACCTGCATCTGCTTCTGCCCCGGAAAGAGCTGTAGAGTCAGGAATGCCGACCTTATCCTCCACGCTTGCCTGCGCTTGATCATTATCCCCTATTGCCCTGGTTGTAACCTTGCCATACGGGAAGTATAGCTTCGTGATATCCATATAGGTGTAGATGTCTTCCAGCTTCTCAATTATCTTTCCCTCGTCTACTTCCATGGGATCTGAGAACTTTGCACGTTCGTAATAGTTAAGGCAGAAACTGGTTATTTTTTTCAAGACTGTGAACCGGCTTTCCATTTCCTTTGGAAGATTTGCCGGTGGAGATTTGACTGAATCCAGAAAAATGACTGAATCCATCATTGACTCTTCAGGAACGTTGACGTTTATTTCCCTGAATGACCTGGCAAGAAACTGCCTCGCTGTTTCCCTTCCAGCTTGCTTGAGTCCAAAAAAACGTATATAATCGCCTTTCACAGCATTGAACGAGTTTATTATGGCAGCCCTGGGGTTATTATCTCCTATCAACTTCCTTGCTTCTACAATAGGCGGAGTGTCACCGACTGTGATCACCTCTATCTTTGTTCTTACCTCTTCCCTCTGCTTCTTTCCTGGTTTTTTATTGAAAAGCTTTACCATAACATATCTACTCCACTACGAATATACTAGCGATCGCCAGTGAACCTCTTCCTGAGATTTTCGTACTCTTCATTGGAAATCGTTCCCGATTCCTTCATCTTCTTGAGTCTCTGCAACTGTTTCTCCTGATCAGGCGCTGCAGGTTGCGTTTTTGCAGGCAGTGGCTTGCTGACTTCCACAACCGGGGCATTCTCGATCGTGTATATTCTTCCAACGAGTGCACCACCTATGAACCCACCTGCAATTGCAGGTATGATGAGATTCACCACTGACGTTATTATTGCTGCCGTCAGGGTCAAGTGATTGTAAGTTGTCATGAGGGAAACAAGCAAAGTGACATATGGACCGGTGCCGAGATTATTTGTTACAAACGAAGTAACGGCAGAATATTCATAAGCAGAGAGCAGAACAACGACTGCTGCTGCTATCGCGGATCCGGCAAGCGCGCCGAAAGTTCCCCTTGAAGTACGTCGCGCAACAACCCCAGCTATGACGCCAGCTATGAGCGCGTAAACGAAATAGAACAATCCAAGGACCAGCATAAGCAGCAGGCTGGTTATCAGACCTGCAATCATGCTACCCTGATCATTATCGTCCATTCAAAGCGTTAACTAATTAGAATGTATATAAATATTTCCCACAGCATCTTATGCATCTCGATCTGTATGTCCATCGGTATTCAGAGGATTTTATAATCAATTCCGCATATACAATCATGTCCCTCCAGTCTGAAGTGAGGATACTATCCGATGGGAATTTTACGCTTGATCCGGGAGCTATCTTTGGCATCGTCCCCAGGCCGGTGTGGTCAAAGGGATTCACTGCTGACTCGAATTTCAGGATAAAACTTGCACTGAACATACCTTTGATCACCAATGGCGCTTACACTGCACTTCTTGATTCCGGAATTGGCGATCTGGAAGATGAGAAGTTTAAAAAGATATACGAAGTGGAGAAAGGAGAGAAGCTGATCAATCAGATCCAGACCTTCGTAAATCCCGAGGATCTTGATTTCATTGTTCATTCGCATCTTCATTTTGACCACATGGGAAATTCATTCTATTTGGATGGAAAACCACTTTTCAAAAGGGCGAAACTAATTGCACAGAAAGATGAAGTTGAAGGGATGAGACACCCAAACGAGATCACAAGGAGCAGTTATAGAAAATATACTAAAACACCCGGTGGGTTCCATGCAATTGAAGGATCGGTACGCATAAAGGAAGGGCTTAACGTCCTGAAATCTGGAGGTCACACCCGTGGACACCAGGTTATTATCTATAGGACCGGTATGGAAGAGCTTATTTATTTTGGCGATCTTGTTCCAACTTCCTTCCACCTCAGGCTGCCTTACATCACTGCAATCGATGGCTACCCCATGGATACGCTCTACTGGAAGAAAAAGCTCATATCAAAGGCCATCAGAGATCACGCGCTTTGCATTTTCAATCATGATACACAGGTCAAGGCTGCGTATCTCAGTGGAGAGACGGGAAACCCAAAAATAGAAAGTGTTGATATTTAGATCGAGATATCAACCCGGTCTGAAAGGATCATATCCATTGCCAGCTCTGCTATGTCAGTGGCATAATGCCCGATCCTGGTAACCTCTTCCATTGAAGTTGAAAGGAATGTTACGTTCTTATCTCTCTTGAATTCATTCAGCTTCTCACGTTTCAGATCGGATATTTCAGCTTTCCTGCCTATCAAGCCGTTCAATATAGAATAATTCCTGGCGTAGAATGCATCAACGGATTCCTGATACAGACTGAATGATGTCTGAAGGGGGCCCAGGATGCCATCTGCATTTGCAGAATGCTCAGCATTATTCTCAAGCCAGAGCTTGCATATGTTCACGGCGTGATCCGCTACCCTTTCCAGAATCCTTGACACAATTAGATAAAAAATATTGAACTCCCTTTCATTGCCCTTTTTCCGGACTTCCCTGTAAATGTACCACTGATACCGGTCAACATCATCATCTCTGTCTATGACGCTGCTGAACAGGGCGTTATCCTTTCTCTTTATTGCCTCAATCACGTCAGATATCATGGTTGTGACGTTGAGGGACATTCTCCTTATCGCGTTTGGTATTGGAAAGGACGACGAGTCAAGAACGTTCTGCAGTACTATGGAGTCTGATGATTCCTCAAATATCTCTACCCCCATGACCAGCTTTGAGAACTTCCTAATTTCCTCCCTCAGAGCCGAGCCCATATAATCCTTGCATTTAACCACAATTGTATCGAAATTGGATATATAGAGGGAGGTAAGTGTCCTGTCTAGGACTTTAAGATCAATGCTGTCCGTAATCCTGAGTGTCTTGATGTTCTCCTTGCTGTCAGACTTGTTTGATGATACAAGAATGTCTCCATTGGTGTCCTCCAGCCTGACCTCACTCCCCTTGGTCAGCCTATTCTCCTTTATCCATTCTGATGGCAAGGAAACTATATACGTAGAACCCCCGGTCAACTGAATTTTCCTAACTGTTTTACCCATATATAAGTTATTGAATTTCTATATATATTATTTAGGATTTTTTGCCGGATCATGTCGTCTGCTATTTGAAATGCTTCTTGCTAGAAACACGCCTATTAGAAATATCAGTTCGAAAATTATCAGGTCACTGATAACGTAACTGGGAATGTTGTCTTCAAAATATGTTGTCTCATATGTGTTTATCGGACCTTGCCCATTGGATATGTATAAGCTGCTGTTAAGCGAGAAGTTATAAGTGTAAATGCCTGCGGACAGGTTGTCACTGTTGTAATAGAATACATAATCGTTGGGAGATTTACTTATATTCCTTATTTGCGATCCATGATATACCAGATTGGTCGCTCCGTTGGTTATGTTAAGCACCGGGTGGATATTAGACAAGTCTACGGGCGAAGTCGAATTAAGAACCATTGTGAAATTATAGTCCCTGTTCACGCCAGAAAATGGGGTAACGTAGGTTGTAATTGTACTGAAGGAGGATGTGCTTGATATGGGAAGTTGCTGATAGCTGTACACGTTGTCAGAAAAGATGGCAGCGGCGAGAATTGCGACGATTATGAAGATCATCAGGCTGCCAAGTATCCTTGTTTTGATCCTGTACATTTTCGTATAATGCATCACTATGAAAACTGCAACAGGAACCATGAAAAGAAGTATCTCAGAAATGAAAAGTGATGCGTAAATAAGGATCACAGACGCGATTATTGAGATGATTGGAGCCGTAACACGATTATTCTTTACAATGAATTCACTTAATTCGGACAATGGCTCCGTAACCATAGATCACTATTTAGCGTTTTTGAAAAATATGAACATCCGGCTATCTCGCGAAACAATATCTATCTGGAAGGATGCCGATGCCTGATCCATCTTGAACCAGTTGGGTTGCCATATTTCCTGTTTAATATTGCCTGAGATAATTGACTGCCTTCCCACTTTTTATCTTACAACATGTTATGAGCTACAGTAATATTAATTATTAGCAATTCATTGCTCTCTCATGCTTCCAACCATAGAAGAACTGAGAAAGATGAGAAAGAATCTGGGAATCAGCCAGAAGGAACTGGCAAGGGTTAGCGGAGTGAGTCAGTCCTACATTGCCAGGCTTGAGAAAGGGAGCATTAACCCTGCATATGACAAAATAAGGAAAATATTTGATTATCTGAACAGATCAGGGCAAAGAGCGAAGAACATAGACCTTACAGTGGAAAGCATAATGACAAAAACCTTGATAACCTGCTATCCCACAGATTCCATAATGTCTGCACTCAACATAATGAGGCAGAAGGGTTATTCTCAGCTTCCTGTAATAACGCATGACGGCAAGACAGTGGGAACCATAACAGAATCAGATGTCAACGATATGCTGATCAAGGGTGCATCCATAGAATCTCTCAAGAATCTCCTAGTTAGAAAAGTTATGGGAAGCACGCTACCTCAGGTCGATAAATCGAGCCCAGTTTCGATGATCTATCCCATGCTCAAGTATTCGAGCGCAGTTCTGGTTACAGACGGCGGAGAACTCAGAGGGATCGTTTCCAAGGCTGACATTCTTAAGGCGGTAGAAGAATATGCCTGATATACCGATTGAGATATTCCAGTCCATAGTTTTTTTCATTCCTGCTTATGCCGCTAATCCTGGTGCAGTAATATTTGGAGGGCATGGAATAATTGATCGCGGAAAGAATTTTATTGACGGAAGGCGGATACTCGGGGACGGAAAAAGCTGGAGCGGATATTTTGGCGGAATATTTTCGGGTACGATACTTGGAATAATTCTGTACCTGATTATTAACTACACATATCCTGGCTTTGGAAATTTTGGCCCGACAATAGTCGCTTCACTTGTGCCGCTAATATCAATGTCTGCGGGGTCGATTACCGGTGACCTGGTTGGTTCATTCACAAAGAGACGTATGAACATCAAGAGGGGTGGAAACGCTTCGTTACTGGATCAGCTTCCCTTTGTGCTTATGGCCCTTCTGTTCCTTTTCCTGTTCAGCAGACCATTCTTCATGACATACTACGGTAACATTGTTGGTGCACTCACGGTAATAATCCTGACCCCCCCGTTGCATAGAGGAATTAATATTATAGCATTCAGGATGCACATGAAGGACGTTCCATGGTAAGCGAGGTCAAGATGGTGATAGCATTCAGGAAAGATATTGATCTTGGGAAGGGAAAAATTGCAGCCCAGGTTGCTCATGCTGCTGTCAGTTGTGCTCTTCAGGCGGAGAAGCACGATAAGAAACACTTCAGGGAATGGACAAAATCAGGGCAGAAGAAGGTCGTGATCAGGGTAAATGACATAGAGACGATTTATGTTCTCAAGAATCGCGCAGATCAGGCCGGGATAATAAACTCACTGATAACGGACGCCGGCCTGACTCAGATTCCTCCTGGAACTGTAACTTGCCTTGGCTTGGGGCCATATGAATCAGACAAACTGGACGAGATTACGGGAGAATTCCCTCTCCTCTAGGTTCTGACCTAGATAGAAGCAAGGGCGTTTTCAAAGTCAGCGACTATATCCTCAATGTCCTCGATTCCACAGGAAAACCTGACAAGGGAGTCCTCAATACCCATTTTGAGCCTCTCCTCCCGCGATATCTTCGAATGACTCGTGTCGACCGGCAACGTGATGAGGCTTTCTACGCCACCCAGGCTTGGTGCTGCGGATGCAATAGTCAGATTGCCGATGAACTTCCTTGTCTTTTCTATACCGCCGGCAATCTCGAAAGAAACCATTCCACCGTATCCTGTTAAATTGCTTCTTGCTACATCGAAAAACTCAGATTCCTCTATTCCTGGATAGAACACCTTTCGTATCTTTTTATGCTGCTTCAGGAATTTTGCAAGTTCCATTCCATTGGTATTGTGCTTTGCCATCCTTAGCCCAAGTGTTTTTAGCCCCCTGAGTGCAAGGTAGGACTGCAATGGATCTGGAGTTCCTCCAAGGGATTTTCTCAATGACGATATTCCTGGAAACAGCTGCACACCTGAACCTACAAGTCCAAGAATGACGTCACTGTGCCCGGAGATATACTTAGTTGCGCTGTGTATGGCTACGCTGGCACCAAGCGTAATTGGCTTCTGGTTGAATGGCGATGCGAAGGTTGCATCCACCATAAGAGGGATGTCAAATTCGCCGCATATCCTTGATGCATTGCGTATATCCGCAACCATCAGAGTGGGATTTGTAATTGATTCCGTATATACAGCTGAGTAACCGGAGCAATCAAATTTACCTGCGTTGAAATCCCTTATGGAAACAAAATCAACTGAGAATCCATAGTTCTTCAGCGTCTGTGCGAAGAACATCTGTGTCTGCCCGTAAAGTTCTCCAACAGAAAGGAGCTTTCCGCTCTTTCCAAGAGTTGCTATCACTGCTGTGCTTATAGCAGCCATCCCGGACGAAAATGCCAGCCCCTCCTCTGAACCCTCCAGTGCCGCATATTTGAGTTCAAGTGATTGCGTCGTAGGATTTCCCCATCTAGAGTAGATGTATGGTTCATTCCTTGTGTGATCGATATATGCTTCCTTCTCATAGTTTGGGAATACGAATGTTGATGTTTCAAATATCGGGGTAGTTATATTGCCAAATCTATGGTCTCTTAGCTCCCCTGACTGCACTGCCTTCGTGTTGAAGCCATTAAAATTGTCAGATCGCACCATATTAATATATTTATAACTCGCTTAATAATTATTCACCTAGGTTAATCTTTCTTCCCCGATGATCTTCCTGCAATAGGTATGGCGACGAGACTGAATATGCCTGCGGCAATAAAACTTATGGCCAGTCCTTCATTGAATGCACCAGTTGAAATGCGTATCCCTGTGCTAAGTGAACCTATGAAAATGTTCCCAACCGTTGCCATTGGAACAAAACTGGCGACAATGGTGAAAACTATGGTCATGCCAACCACTGATCCTATATTGAGGAACAGTGTCCTTATGGATGCAGCAACTCCTCTGTTCCCTGGATCAACAGAGAGCATGAGGGCTGAATTGTTCGGAGTATAGAATATTCCTATTCCGAACCCTGTAAGGATCATCAGCAACGATGCCAATGTGTAATCAAATGTGCCAAGCGTCAACGGAAATGCAATTGAACCCGCTCCTACCATTGCGAGTCCAGTGATCTGAAGCGTCTTCCCCCCAATGCGCCCCATCAGAGAACTGGAATAATAACTCATGAATCCCATGGCTCCTGCGTATGGAACCATGAGGAATCCTGCAATTAGAGGAGAGAAGCCGGCAGTTCCCTGCAGATAAAGTATCAGAATGAAAATGAGCGAGAACCTTGATACAGAGTTAAGGAGGGTTGAAAAAGATGCAGAAAAAAACGCCTTCCTGCCAAAAAGGCCCATGTTTATGAGAGGGTCCTCTGTTTTTTTCTCCATCAGGGCGAAGGAGACCAGAGAAGCAATTGAAACTGCAAGCATTGCAATGATAAGAGGGTCGGTCCATCCTATGAATGGGCCTGTGCTGAGAGAAACTATGAAAAGTACAAGGAATGATGAGAACAATATAGATCCCCTGTAGTCAAACTTCCCGGGGAGAAGTTCCCTCTTAACTTCCGTAAGTGTGCGCCATGATATGAAATAACCGACAAGTGCTATGGGGGCATTGAAGAAGAATATTGTCCTCCAGTTAAGGGCAGTAAGCAAACCGCCAATTATAGGACCGACTGCTGTGCCAACCCCTATCACAGCGGCATTTATTGCTATGGCTCTTTTCAGTTCTATTGCCTTGAACGTGTCGGTAAGTATCGCAAGACTGTTAGAGAAGAGCAGTGCCCCACCGATACCCTGGATCAGTCTGGAAATTATGAGCATGTCCGCATTGACGCTGATTCCTGCAGTCATTGAACCTATGAAAAAGAATATGTAACCGGAACTGTAAAGTTTCTTTCTTCCAATTTTATCAGAGTACTTGCCAAAAATCGGAGAAAAGACTGTCAGGGCTAGGGAATACGAGATCAGTATCCAGAGAACAAGAAAAAATGTGGTGTTCAGGTCAATCATTATTGTTGGTACAGCAATAAGAAGGGAAGTTGAGTTTACAACAGAAAGAAAGGAACCGAGGCTGGAGGTCAGGATTACCTTGTCACCGTATTTCATCTGGACTCTTCAGAAGTTGCCAAACCTTGCAATGATATCTGAAATGCTGTCCATGTAGTCCTTGAATATCCGGATAATGTCTCTTGAGGTGATAACGCCAATCAGTTTCCCGTTTTCGAATACAGGTATTCTCCTTATGAGATTCTTGCCCATGATCACCGTGACCTTTTCGGTTGGGGTCTCTGCCTCAACACTGATTATTCCCTCCTTCATTATCTGGCTCAGAGTGACTTTTCTTGGATCCTTCTCCGCAGCGACAACCTTGCTAATATAATCCCATTCCGTGACGATCCCAACCGGTTTCCCACCACTGTCATGCACAATAAGGAAACCAACGTGATCTTGCTGCATTATTTTTGCACCATCAAGCGCATTTGTATCTGCTGGAAAGGTCTTCGTGTAGTTTTTCATTATATCCTTCGCATACAGTACCATGATTGAAAGGAATCCTTAATTGATATATGAACTAATACTGAAGAGGCAAGAACCTTTTTTAGTTCATTCAAGTTGTACCTGCGATCAAAATTGTTCATAGCCATTGAGGGTATTGACGGTTCGGGAAAGACGACCCTATCCAGAATGCTTTCGGCATATCTCAACGAAGAGGGTTTTGAGACGTTCCTGACTCGTGAACCCACTGATAGGTTCAGACCATTGATGAAAGATGAGGGGAACGCTGACGTTGAAAACGGGATAAACCTGTTTTTTCAGTTCACGGCAGACAGGTTCAGGCACCAGTTCGAAATTGAGAAGGCAGTTAATGAGGGCAAAACGGTAATATGTGACAGGTACCTCCTTTCTTCCTATGCATACCAGGGGCCTGTGATTGAGAAATTTTTCAGGAGCCGCGAGAAAACCATAGAATGGATGAAGCTTGTATCCCAGATTATTACAGTCAGGCCGGATATAACAATATTCCTCAGGATCAGCCCTTCCACTTCTCTGAAGAGAATCACGGGAAGAAAGACACTCTCCGGATTCGAAACCCCTGAATTCCTTCAACTGGCGACCGAATATTACGAATTCCTGGCGCATGATTCTGCCATAGCACTGGATGCGGATCGTAAGATTGGAATAGTTTTTGATGACCTTATGACGAGGGTTAACAAAAGTCTGGGATTCTTTCGTTAACGCTATTTTGTTGTAACTATTATTTCATCGGAAAGGATCATTATCGTATGTTCAGCCTGTGAAATTCTCGAAGTCGAATGTTCCTTTAGCACTGGAAATTGTGATACCTCCTTGCTTCCCATCATTTTCCTGAGGTATTCCTTGTAATCCGGCATGATATCAGCGACCCATCTTTCCGCAAATGGAACAGTGTTGAAATTTTGGTATAATATCTCATCCTTTCTTATCTTCGTGCCGCTCAGTATGTATATATTCCCCCCGGGACCGTTATGCACCATCCCGATTGTAGTGCTTGCAAATGGTTCTATTGCAATCACCGTATCAGGCTTGATTTGTGTCGCATTCCCGTCATCGTAGTTTGGGATAAAAATTTCGGAGTGAAGATCATACCTCTTTATGCCATGCCCTCCTAGATTTCTCACTGGCTTGAATCCATGGGACGATATCACACCTTCTATGGCCGACCCTACCTGCCTGGCGGAGATCATCGGTCTCAGTGTTCTTATGGCCGCATTCAGCGCTTCCCTTGTGCACTGTATCAGATCGCTGTATTTCCCGCCTTCACCGACCTCGACGGTTGTAGCATTATCACTGAGGTATCCATCCACCTGGGCGCCAACGTCTATCTTTACCACGTCTCCCGTTGAAAATTTCTTCTGGTCTCCGCGAAATGGAGAGTAGTGTGCTGCCTCATTGTTTATCGACAGGTTGACAGGAAAGGATGGTTTTCCTCCATTATCCCTGATTAGTTTTTCTATGCCTTCGGCAACGTCAAATAGTTTTGCCCCCGGGGCGACAAGAGATGCCCCGTATTCCAGGGCCATCTTTCCCAGCCTACCAGCCTCAAGGTATTTTCTCTTTACATCCTGATCCATGAAATTACCAGCTTTATCTTACAGAATACTCTATCCTTAAATCTCTTTAATAATTTTGCAGACCGGCAGGCGAGACAAAAATTATAACTATTCATGGCAAATTATCAATCATGACATGGTATAAGGTTCTGAAACAGGATGCGATGAAAGATGGCGATCTGTTCAAGTCAAAAATCGGAAACAACGAGTTACTCATCATACGTGAAAAGGACAAATTCTATGTAACCAGCCTTTACTGTACCCACGAGCAGTATGATCTCTCTGAAGGCTTCCTAGACAACGGCAACCTGATATGCCCTAATCATTTTGCCACTTTCAACCCAGAGGATGGCAGCGTCGTCAGCCCACCGGAAAGTGCAGGCGATATAGGTCCACTCAAATCGTATAAAGTCAAGGTAGAGAATGGCGACGTAATGGTCGACATCGCATGAAAGTACTTGTTTTTGCCAAGCAGATACCCGAGGTAAACAGCATAGGCTTTGACCCGTCCACAAACAGAATAATCCGTGAGAATGTACCTCTGCAGATAAATCCCTTCGACCGGAAAGCAGTCGAGGAAGCGCTGAGAATCAAGGAGAAATATGGGTGGGAAACAGCCGTTGCAACAATGGGTCCACCACCATCGGCGGAAATAATAAACCTATCGCTCATGATGGGAATTGACCGCGGATTTCTGCTTACCGACCGATCATTTGGCGGATCAGACACCCTTGTGACGGCAAGGATACTTTCATCATTCGTTTCATTCTACGAGCCGGATCTTGTCCTTATGGGAAAATACTCGCTGGACGGCGAAACCTCCCAGGTGCCCCCTGAACTGGCGAAACTATGCAATTTCTCCTTCAAATCATCGATATCAAAACTGGAAATAGCGGATGGCGTATGCACAGTAGAACAGGACGCGGAAAGGAGCATTGTAACATATGAACTCAAACTCCCTGCAGTCATTTCCGTGAGCGAGAAGATAAACAGGGCAAGGGCGGTAAAACAGGGAACGCCGGATATGAACGGAAAAGTCGAAATTGTAGACTCCAATAAGTTAGGAATCAAGATTTCAGGAACTGCCGAATCTCCGACAGTTGTAGCTGGAACAGAACGCATAGAGAGCAAACGCAAGGTCGTGTTCCTTGGGTCCGGAGAGAAAGTATATGAGACTGCCCTACAGATAATTAAAACACATTATGCCGGCGATATTGAGAAGATCAGTGTCACTGAAGGTGCTGGAAAGGGCATAGCACTTGGAATTGCCGTTTCCGATAGCATAGTCTCGATGGAAATTGCGTCCAAGAATTTCCAGCTTGCGCAGGCGGAGGGGCTTTCTACTGTTATGATTGGAAACATAGAACCTGCTGAACTGGGGCGAATGCCGGCAAACAGGTATGTTTTTTTGAAGGAGGGTGAGAGCAGATGCATAGCACAGTTCATAGCAGAATACATACGGAAAAATAGCCCCAAATTTGTTCTGTACCCTTCGACGGTGGATGGAAGGGAAATTGCAGCATTCGTTGCAGCTGAACTTGGCCTTGGGCTCACCGCTGATTGCGTAGACCTAAGGATCGAGAATGGAAAACTCATACAGTACAAGCCTGCCTTTGGCGGTGGGATAATAGCCAGGATATACTCTAAGACAGACCCACAGATGGCTACGGTCAGACCTGGGATGTTCAAGCGCCTGGAAAGCGTCAGTGCGTTAACTGTTGAGGAGACGGATACGGTTTCGTGCAATAGCCATGTGAAAAGAATATCCGTGGTGGAGGTACCGCCACAGTTCAAGCCGCTGAACCAGTCCAGGGTGGTCGTTGCTGTCGGAAAGGGAATCAAGAAACCTGACAACATCAAGGATGCAATCCAGCTTGCTGAGAGGCTAGATGCTTCAATAGGCGCAACAAGACCCATAGTTGATTTCGGCTGGATTCCAAGGCAGCAACAGATCGGACTAACCGGTATATCAATATCCCCTGACGTTTACGTTGCTATCGGGATCTCTGGCCACGATAACCATGTGGTTGGAACAAGGTATGCAAAGAAGATCATAGCAGTCAACAACGATCCAAACGCGCCGATTTTCCAGTATGCTGACTATGGAATAATTTCAGATTCCATGGAATTCATTAAGGGATTCCTGGAGTATCTGCAGACCCACTGATAGCCCAATGTCATGGTTGATCAGGACTGGATCTGCCCTTTCACAGATTGTGCCAGGGGGAAGAGATATGCTGAAAATGCAAATACGAAGAACACCGCCATGAAAAGGGAAAATGCCGGATTCTGACCATCAAAGAGAAACACGAGCCCGCTTATGGCTGCAGCGACGACAAAAATAAATGCGAAAGCCGTGAATAGGATGTTCCTCCTGTTTCCTTTCATCAGCGCCATGAAGAAGATCAGCACCCCAAGTACCGCAACCAATGCTCCCAACCCAATATGTACCAGAAGAGCAACTGCGCTGGAAGACATGAAAAACGAGCCTTTTAATGGTTCTGGAATGGATACGTAAAGATTTACAGCCATTCCTATGACAAATTCAATAAGCAGGAGCGTGAACTGGAGCATAATTAGCATGCTGAAAAGGGGCATGGCCATTCTCTTTCCATCCATGACCGGGTAAATATTGAATTCAATTAAACTCTTTCTTCTTTCTCATTGCTAATACAGTCTAACCAGAATTTTTTTTCTTTCCACTGGAAAAAGCAATGCATCCACCGCGTGAATTATATCAAAGGAGAATTGCCCTGCAGGGAGCCCCATCCTCCCCCATGTTCAGTGGAAGGCACACAAAATCGTAGATTCCAGGCTTTACGTTGCTCATAAGAAGTCCCTCCACGATTACGATGTCCTTCCTCATCAATGTTTTATGGGAGACCGGATCAGGAATCCCGAATTTCTCAATGGACAGGTAATCAATGCCCACTAGGTTTACATTTTTTGTGGCTATTTTTCTCGCGGCTTCCTCTGAAATGTAAGTGAAATCCTCATGAAATGCATCATAAAGCCCGGAATTCTTAGTCTTGAAAAGTATTATCTCCGTTGGATCATCCGGAATGTCTGAGGGCTCAATGCTATCGCCCTTGACTTCTATGACCGTTGCCTTTCCCAGAAACTTTCTCAGATCTACCTCATTGGCCTTCCTGCCATCCGGCAGCATATGAAATGGAGCGTCAAAATGAGTGCCGGAATGTGTCTCCATTATCACCCTCATTATGTGAACGTGATCTTTCTTGTGCGTGTAATATTCATATTCTTCATACTGTGCATCACCGGGATAAGTGATGAGTCCACGCTTCAATGGAAGACTGATATCTATCATGATTATCCATTGCCTGATAGTACTTATTTCTTGCCGGTTTTTCTGACAGGAACTCTTTTCAGGGCATGTCCGCAGATTCTGCATGTGCCTGTGTCGGATTTATAGAATTTACCACATCCAGTGCACCTGAAAGCCCATTTTATTTTTGATTGTATGGGCTTAAGGTCAGATCCAACATAATGTATGCCCATAAATTCTGCAACATTCTCTATGGCATAATCATCTGTTATTATTGTTGCCTTGAGTTCCAGCGCCAGGGCAATAACATCAATGTCCGTGTCGCTCAGTACAGTGATGTCACCTGATTTTGTGGCAAAGGATACAACATCCCTCCTGCTCTCCTTGGAAGGAGTGTATACATTTATCTCCTGAGATACTGCATCCAATAATCTCCTGAGCTTGCCCTTCCTGATCTCCTCCAGCACAGAGGATGGAAATACCAGTTTCCGGTTGAGCATGTCGATCCGTCCGGACAGTATGGCTGAAGTATCAACCACATAGATATTGTCGAATTCCACACTTCCCGGGGCCGTTGTGTCCATTTGCAGAAATACTTCCTGTTGTTCATCTTGTGGTCATAAATGAATTTTGCACATGAACACGCACTTGTCCGTAGGCTTGCTTTACTGTATATTATGGAATTCATTGAACAATACAAAATAACTTGCTCTAAACTTTAAATAAAGAGGCGCCAGTTGCAGACTCATGGCAAAGTACATGAAGATAGCAAATAAAACTGAGATTGGCCCAGGCGAAATTAAGGGATTTTCGATGCCGTCTTCTACTGTGCTGATAGCAAATCTGAATGGAAGATACTATGCCATGGATTCTGTGTGCCCCCACGCCCACGCTCCGCTTGAGGACGGGATAGTAGATGGAAGGACGCTCAAATGTCCCTGGCACGGATCAGTGTTCGATCTTGAGAACGGGAGATGCCTTTCCGGACCCGCTGTGATGGATCAGCGTGTTTACAACCTGAAGATCGAGAATGGCATTATCCAGATCGAAATGCCTGATTCTAAAATGTGATTGATAAATTGCATTTGATAACAGTTGAATGCGTGACCCACTGGGCTTAGAAATAATCGGCTCCCCCAATATATCAGATCCAGAAACGGCAAGATAAATTTCAGATTTTCCCGGTACAGCGACGAATAAATGCCTGTCTCTTTGTGAGAGTACAATTCCAATTAGATGCGAATCATTTAACTGAACCCGTACTCTCGTCCGCCCCGCCGGCTGCCTGTTCTATAAGTATCCGTTTGATTATCTTTCCAGACATGCTCTTTGGCAGTTCATTCCTGAACTCATAGAAATGCGGCCGCTGGTATTCAGCCAGGTTTTCGTTAAGGTATTTTATCAGTTTCCTCTGGCATGATGCGGTTCCGTCCTTTGTTACCACGAAGGCCTTTATAGATTCTCCAAGATTCCCATCGCTGATGCCTATAACCGCTGATTCACTTACTTCAGGAAACTTGTTGATAACTGCCTCGATCTCATTCGGGAATACTGGAATGGCATCTGATATAATTATGTCCCTGAGTTTTTCTATCAGAATGTAAGATCCCTCCTGGTTTCTCATAACTATATTTCCGGTATGAAACCAGTCTCCCGCAAAATTATCCTCTTCACCAATCAACGTGAAAAGGTATTTTCTTGCACTCTGTGGACCATTTACCAGCAGTTCTCCCTTTTCACCGACCTTCACTTCTTCCCCTGTTGTCTGATCTATGATCTTGCATGAGGTCTCCTTGAAAGGAAAACCGATGGTATTTGCAGGCTGCCCAGAGTCGTCCACCCACCTGTAATGTGATATTCCAGAGGTTTCAGAAAACCCGTATATCTGTAGCAACTTGCCTTTCAGGTTATCCACAATTGCAGAAGCAAGCGATCCTGACATCGTGTCAGTTCCGGAAATGTATATGGATATTTTCTTCAGATGCTTGCTGGTTTTCTTGTTGAAGAGGAGTTTGGAGTATATTCTTGGATGTGCGACCATTATATCAGCACCGGTTTTTCTGCACAGTTTTGCTATGGTCTTAGAGTCGTGGTTATCGTGAAAGACGAGTACAGGGTGACCCGTCCCCATTGGAAGCAGAAAGCCGAATAAGTAAGCGTATGGTACAGAAAATGGTGTGGCACATGCAACAATGGAACGCTTTCCCGTTATTGTAAAAACATCGGAAGCCTGCCTAAGTGCGCTTATGATGTTAGAATGCGTTAGAGAAACCGCCTGCAAGTTAGGCAGGGAGACTCCTGTAAGTTGTATTATGGCAACATCATCATCAGGATTTACCGGATTTCCAGAACCCTCGCTTCCGAACATGAAGTCTGAGAATGGGTACACGTTTCCTCCCCACTTCACCTTACCCCATGTGGAATCAAAGAAAGTGATCCTGGACGCCTTTTCGAATGGCATGAAGTCCTGGACCCTTGTAACTATCACAAACATTCCTTCTGTGACGGCGTCTTTCAGCAGTGTATAGCCCTGTGAATGGGTTACTATGCCCTTTATGTGTAATATCTCAAGTTTTTTCACAAAATTAGCAGCATTCTGCCCGGTATTCAGCGGAACCATGACAGCTCCTATCTTGACAATTGCGAAGAACGAAATTATAAATTGCGGTGAATTAGGGAGGGAAATTGCAATCCTGTCCCCTTTCTTTATCTTGAACCTTGATTCCAGCTCTGCCGCAAATGAATCGACGGCAGATATCAGCTGGAAATATGTAACCCTCCTCCCATAATATATGAGTGCTGGATAGGAGGCTTTTTTCCCGATGTTCCCATAGAGAATATCATAAATATTCCTTCCGCTGCCTGGAACTCTACTCTCTTCTGCCTTCGGTTCAATAAGTTCTTCCCCGATTCCCGCTTCAGGTTCAAGAGATTCCTGCACACGGATTCATTGTTTCTTCAGTATTAATCTTTTTTTGTCGGAATAAGATTGTTCATAGTTACCGGCACAAGTGACGAAAGGTGGTTTATGTTATACCAGAGCCCATACTGCGAATGTGCGAGATCTGATGCCTGCTTGAGAACGTAACAACCCATGACTGCAGCCCGGAATGGTGAAATTCCCTTGGAGCACAGTCCTCCTATTATACCAGCCAGCAGGTCCCCGGTACCACCCATGGTCATCCTTGGATTGCCGCCTTCAACGAGGATTGTTCTTGTTCCATTGGTGACTACATCTACCTGGCCCTTCAGAACAACCACCATATTTTTTTCTGCGGCAAGTTGCTTCGCGTTCTCCTCTGTCGGATCCTTTTTTGATATTATGCGGAATTCGTTTTTGTTTGGAGTTATGACCAAGTTCTGCCTTCCCTTGAACGAACGGGAACCCATCATCTTCACTGCGTCTGCATCAAGAACTAATGGAATGGATTCGAGGGAAAGAACCGTGTCCAGGATTTCCCCTGCAAGTATTCCCATTCCGTTTCCGGATCCCGCCAGTATTGCCGTATTCTTCCCTATCTCCTCAGCCAGATCATCCTGGTTGCTGCTAATCATTCTAACAATGTACCCGGGATCGTACGAACCTATGATCTGATAGTTCTGGCTTGAGGTGAAAATTCTTACAAGGTCAACGCCAGTTCCGGATGCACCCTCAGCAGCTATTACGGCTGATCCATAATACTCAATTCCACCGATTATTGCAAGAGTGCCATTCATTCCCTTGTGTGAATCCGGCTTCGGCATTTTGTAATATATCAGGTCGCCAGGGCCGGCAAACCGGAACACCTGATCGGGTATGCCTATGTCTACGACGATTATCTTTCCGCAATTTGCTTCGGTCATTCCATCCTTCCTTTCAGTGAATGTGACAGTGTAACTTGGAGCAACTGCAATGCCACTGCCCATTCCCGAAGGAACATCGACAGATACAACCGGCTTCCTGCAGGAGTTTATCTGCTTTATTGCCAGATCGTAGGGGGATTTTGGACTTCCCGAAATGCCAGTGCCCAGAAGTGCGTCAACGACAATATCGCAATCCTCAAGCGAAGGCGCGATCACGTCCATACCTGCCACTCTCCCCCGGTAGGATCGTAGTGCTTTCCTCGCAATGGAACTGGACATTCTTGACTTGCCCTCCACCAATATCACGGTAACTTCGTTATTTTTAGAGAGTTCCCTGGCCGCTACCAGTCCGTCACCCCCGTTGTTTCCCTTCCCGCAGACAACACATATCTTTACGTTGCTGCCAAAGGTTTTTCCGATAAAATCTGATACTGACCTGCCGGCGTTATTCATCAGCACATACAGGTCGCCGAAAAGACTTTCATAATTTATGTCAGCTCGCCTGAATTCAGAAGCTTCCATGTGCTATATATGCAATACATGTTGAAAAACAATTGCGGCTTCATAATCCAGGAATTGCGTGTTTATTAAATCCGGAAAAATTGCGGGATGTCTTACGGAAAGAGATGTCACTTTATTATCTTGCCTGTGGCCAGTTTCCACATGTAAAGATCAAGGATGCCTGCCTCCATGCCCATGCCACGAGCGATATCGATCACGTACCTTTCAGTATCAAGATAGGACTGCCTGCTGCCTACCTTGATCCTGATTCCCGGATATTCAGAAGCGAGCATCCGGAGAATATGCTTATCCAGTATGGCGAAGTCAAAAATACCGACGTTCCTGAGAAAATGCGACGCTTCCTTATATCCGATACCCATAACATTTTCAACGAGGTAATCGCGTACCTGCTCTCTGTTCACGCTGGAGATTAGATCTGGCAGTTCATCCACTATCCACCTGGCCTCCACTATGTATTTGCTCCTCAAGTTGTAGAAGCGATACTTTGCCCTTTTCAGTGCATCTCTCAGTTCAAGTGCATCATAATTCATAAACCCGTTCAGCCCGATGATATTCTGAGTGCTGACACCCATATCTGCGGAGGTGTTTGCGGTCAATATGCAGAAACATAATTCGCCGAAAATGAATTCCTTGGATGACCTTCCGGCC
>JAJYUG010000066.1 GCA_021792655.1 Thermoplasmata archaeon
ACCATATGGTGTTTCTATGTCAAGCGACCTGCCGCCTTTGATAAGGTTGTAGAGGCCACTTCCTCCAATGATCCCTGTATATGTCATGAAATCACGTAATTGCTAGTTCAATGAACTCCTTGATGTTGTCATAATGCGGAAACAATATATAACCGAATCGGAAAAATATTCATTACAAATCCGGAAGTTTATTCAGCCGCTTCTGAACTCCGGATCCATACTGCGCGGCCTTCTTCCTGAAGCCCCAGATTTCTTCAGGCAGCCCAGACTCCCTTGCCAGGTTCCTGATCTGGATCTTATTGACATTGCCGGTCACGTTTACCTCTCTAGGCAAACAGGAGAATGTCTTGACAATAACAGGTTCCAGATAGGGCGTTACGAGAGATTTGGAAAAAATACCCGCAATACCTTTCTCTCTCGGAAGTGTTTTATGGATCAGCTTTTCAAGATACTCCACATTGTCCAGATCGGGGTTGTCGATGAACCTGCGGTATCCATAAAATATCTCATCTGCGCCCTGCCCGGTCACGAGATGATCCTCCTTGATTCCTGAAAGCGTATAATACAGCACAATTTCATAACCGATTTCCGATCTCCCTATTGTTGGATCAATGGTCCTGATGGCTGAAATGGCCTCCCTTAGGTCCCGGTCATCCAGTATTATCTCCCTGAGTCTGAATCCGAGCAGATCCGATACATGCCTAGCGCGTTCGATGTCGTGGGAGTCGGAGTAACCCACAGTATATGCTTTGAGCCTGTACCCGGAGATCGCCATTAGAAGCGTGCTGTCAAGACCGCCTGAGAAAGCCAGTGCTGCCTCTCCCTCTTTGCCCAATGACGCCCCTATGGCATTCCCGAGAAGTAAAATGCTTTCATCCAGCTGCAGCCACCTGACATCGTAAATACCATAAGCCATAATTGCTTTTTTCCCCGGAAATATCTTAATTAACAGATATTGCATGTTCCATAGTGGATTACGTTCCTGATACATCTGTGATCGTTGATGGCCGTTTCACTGCCTTCATCTCCTCAAGGGAGGGTTCTCACGTCATACTCGCCGAGGCAATGCTTGCCGAGGTCGAACACCAGGCGAACGACGGGCGATCTATCGGTTTCACCGGCCTGGAGGAACTCAAGACTCTCCGATCGATGGCAGAAGAGGGAAAGATTTACCTGGACTTCTACGGAAAGCGGCCTGGTGGCTGGCAGATAAAGGGAGCAAAGAGCGGGGAGATCGATGAAATCATAAGGAACACCGCGCTGGAAAATGATGCCATTCTCGTTACGGGAGACATAATACAGAGAGACCTTGCAATTATAAAGGGGATACAGATAGAGTTCCTTGAGGCTTCACAGAAATCCGTCAAGAATATAGAGGATTTCTTCGATGAGATCACTTCCTCGGTGCACCTCAAGGCTAACCTGAAACCTGTCCTGAAAAAGGGCATGCCTGGTGCCGTAAGGGTCGCCAGGCTTGATTATGTAATTACAAGGCAGGAACTCGAGACCATTGCTTCAAATATCGTAAAGCGGGGAAAGTTCGAGGATGAATCCTTTGTAGAGATGGACATGTTTGGAGCCACTGTCATCCAGCTGAAGAACATAAGAATAGTGATAACCAGGCCGCCATTCTCCGACGATCTTGAGATCACCGCGGTCCGGCCCATAAAGAAACTCAACCTGGAAGACTACGATCTTGATCCAAGTGTGGTGGAGAGGCTTACCGTTGGAAGCAATGGCATCCTTGTCGCAGGGCCCCCAGGGGCAGGGAAGAGCACCTTCGTACAGGCGCTGGCAGAATACTTCAATTCCATGGACAAAACTGTCAAGACCATGGAGAAGCCAAGAGATCTCCAGCTCATCAACGACATAACCCAGTACACCGGGCTTGAGGGTTCGATGGAGAAGACCGGGGACATCCTTCTTCTGGTAAGGACAGATTATACCGTCTTTGACGAGATGAGAATAACGTCGGATTTCCACGTATACTCCGATCTCAGGCTTGCCGGGGTCGGCATGATTGGAGTTGTTCACGCAACCAGACCCATAGATGCTTTTCACCGGTTCATCGGAAGGATAGAACTTGGCCTCATACCCCAGGTCATAGACACAATACTGTTCATAGAAGCGGGCAGGGTCAGGAAGGTAATAATTACGGAATACACCGTCAAGGTCCCAAGCGGCATGAACCAGGAAGACCTTGCCAGACCTGTGATCGTGGTCAAGGATTTCCCGTCAGGCACGCCCCTGTACGAGATATACACCTTCGGAGACCAGATAGTTCTTGTTCCCGTACAGGCGGAAAACTCATCGCTCCTTTCCCTGGCAGCTGACAGGATAAGAGAGGAGATCTCCGGATTTCTTGGAACCGGGGAGATTGATGTCAAGATGACCGGAGGGAGCAGGGCAGTTGTATCCGTTCCGGAAAAATACATTGCCAAGCTCATTGGCAAGAAGGGAGCCAATATATCCGATCTAGAAGGACGCCTCAAGGTGAGGCTGGAAGTCGAGCCGAAGGCAGTGGCAACAAACTCAGAGAAAAAACCTGTTGAGATAGAGGTAAAGAACAAGATACTCTACCTTTCCGTCGGGGAGAAGAACATGAATGTGAAAATATTTGTGGAAGACATAATGGTACTGCAGGCCAGAAGCTCTTCCAAGGGCATTATCAGGCTGAAGCTGGACAGCGATGTCGGCTCTTCTATTTACCGCCAGATAAAGAATGGCAAGAAGATAGAGTACACGCCGGATGAATGATCATCCAGAATTTTCCATCACGAATTCCACAAGGAGCCGCGTGCCGAATCCTGTTGCTCCCGGCCCGAGATAATCCTTCTTGGAGGTCTTCTCCCCTCTCCAGGCAGTTCCAGCAATATCCAGATGCACCCACGGAGCCTCACCGACAAAATTACTCAGGAAAGCCCCTGCAGTCTCAGCTCCACCTGGTCTACCCCCCGTATTCTTGATATCTGCGACGTCACTCCTGATCTGTTCCCGGAAATCGTCATCCAGTGGAAGGGGCCATAGCTTTTCCCAGGTATTTCTTGAAGCCTCAATGATCTTTTCCTGCAGTGCCTTATTGTTTCCCATCACACCTGCAATGTTGTTCCCGAGGGCAACTACGCAAGCGCCTGTGAGCGTTGCGAGGTCTATGACAGAGGCTGGCCTGTATTTATCGATTCCAAAGGCCAGCGCGTCAGCTAGAACCAATCTCCCCTCGGCGTCGGTGCTTATCACCTCCGAAGTTACGCCGTTATAATGCCTCAGTATTTCTCCGGGTTTGTAGGATCCGCCCCCGGGCATGTTCTCGGTCAGCGGCATGAGACCAACCACATGGGCCTTGAGGCCAAGTTCGGTTATTGCCTTCATCGCACCGAGCACAGCAGCGGCGCCGCATTTATCGAATTTCATCTCCTGCATCCCATCTGACGGCTTTATTGAAATGCCTCCGCTGTCAAATGTTATTCCCTTTCCGACGAGCATTATTGCAGGAATTTCCCGATCACCGTATTCTGCGATCAGGAGCCTGGCAGGCTCATGCGCACCTCTCGATACACCTTCCAGGCCTCCCATCCCGAGCTTTATGAAATCGTCTCTTCCAAGGGCTGTAACTGTAATACTTCTGTTCTCCCTGAGTGTCTTCTCGAAAAAAGTCGGAGTGCCTATGGATGAGGGGAGATCAGCGAGATATCTTGTCAGGTTGGTTGCTTCACCCATAATTCTTCCTTTCTCAATCCCCTGCTTTATTTCCCCTTCGGACAGTATTCTCAACAGATCCGGGCAGGTCTTCTTCTCTGCCTTGAAATCGTCGAATGAGTAGGCAGTGATCTCATATGTGTATGCCACTTCCATTGCCTCTGTCTCCGCTGGAAAAATTTCCGGCAGAACAATTCCGACGTTTTTGCTACCGGGGCTGACTGCCTTGATTGCAGTAGAGAGTGAGGTGCGCAAGGCTTCAATATCGATCTTTTCTCTCTTTCCGAGACCTACTACTATAACTGCCCCGGGCCCGTCCATTGAGGGCAGAATGGCTGTCTTCCCCTTTTTCGGTACGCCACCAAGCCTTTTCAAGGCAGGATCAAGTTTGAGCGTGTCCAGCAGCATTCTGGTGCTTGCTGGCTCTGCATCTTCCATCTCCATGCAGATCACCGTATCCATGCCGAAAACATCCTTCACTCTTCCAGAGTCTAAATTCATGAGTGGTTCAAGCCCATGTTCCTTTAAAAAATTTCCCGATCCATTACTAGACAAGAAAACAATCAACTTCATTACTCAATTTATCCTTCGCTGATCAATGGAGTGTTCGCTATGCAGGGGAAAAGCCGTGTACGAGGCAAGATACAACGGGACATATCTTTGCAGGAAGCATTTCAACGATTCTGTGGAGAGAAGGTTCAAGCACGAATTGAGGAAACAGGTTGATCTGAGGGCGAAACACCTGGAGATATCAGTGGCCATATCGGGCGGCAAGGACAGCTCCGTTACGCTATTTCTCCTGGATAAGTTCCTTGGTAAGAGGGAAAACATTGATCTTAAGGCATTCACCATCGATGAGGGCATCGCCGGTTACAGGGACGCGGGCCTTGAGTCTGCGAGACAGCTGTGCAATAAGCTTGGCGTGGAACATAGAACCATATCGTTCAGTGAGGCTTTCGGGAGAACCATGGACGAGATTGTCAGGAAAGATCCTGAGACAATTCCATGCTCGCACTGTGGCCCGATGCGAAGGAAACTGATGAACATTGAATCCCTCGAATACGCGAGCGATTATGTTGCGCTGGGCATCAACCTGGACGATTACGCCCAGTCCATCCTCATGAATGTTGTCAAGGGTGATTTCGAGCGAATGCTTAGAATGGCTCCGCACAGCACCAGAAAGGAGGGACTTGTCAGAAGAATTGTCCCGATCAGGAGAATTCCGGAAAAGGAGGTAATGCTTTACGCAGTGCTCAACGGCGTGCAATTTGACGGGGGATGGTGCCCATACTACGAAAGGGCCCAGAGGAACTCATTCAGGAACATGGTCACAGACATAGAGGAACACAACCCGGGAGCAAAGTTCGCAATTGCCAACTTCCTTGATGAATTGCGTGACCACACCGCCACGGACAGGGGGAAGATATTGATGGGAAAATGTGTCAGGTGTGGGGCACCGACCACAGGCGATCTTTGCTCCGTGTGTGCAAGCATGGAAGCTCTTGATGTCCTGTAGCTCTCAAGAAGATCAGCACCGGATCGGCATTTCCACTTGCTGGTTTCATTAGAAAAATGCTGATTTTCGAAATATTTAATATACACGTTATTATTGAGAATGGCTTCAGCATTAGCCTTAATTCCATAATACAAGGGGTTGTAGCTTAGCATGGTTAGAGCACCCGGCTGATAACCGGGAGGTCACCGGTCCGAATCCGGTCAACCCCATTTGCAGTTATGAGTAAGTCTTATAGTTGATACTGTTCTATGTGTGCGTCTTTCAACAATCCTTTATACGACATGGTCATACCACCCCCATGACATACAACGATGGGGGAGAAATGGGCGATGACCACCCTAGTAGTACCTCACATTTTTCTAACGAAGACCGCTGCTCTTCTCATTGTCAACCACCTTAAATGGATTTTTATTCATATGGTAGCTTTTGCGCGGTGTAATATATTACACATTAATCAGAGCAAACCTTGCCTAACAGTAAAAATGGAGGTTTTATAATTGTCTTCCTGGAAGAA
>JAJYUG010000016.1 GCA_021792655.1 Thermoplasmata archaeon
GGATCCAAGGGGATTGCATACAGGAACGGAGAGTTCGAGGGGATGGAATCCTCGGATACCTCCGGATACGCCATAAGGCTGGTAAACGACTCCATGGCTTTTGTATATACAGACTCCGAAAATTGGGCAGAGGTGAGGGCGAAGATCGATCTTCTACTGCCAAAGACAAAGAGGCATGGGAAGAATAGAATAAGCGAGATCAAGCCGGTTAAAGCATCCTGGAAAGTTGACCAGAAAAAAAAGATCGAGGACATGTCAATAGAGGAAAGAATTGAGATTGCAAGGGGACACGACAAGCTTCTTGACGATCTCGGCGCAACCGTCAGGATGAACTTCATCGGAGACAAGAAGATCTCGCAGCACTACCGGGACTCAGATGGCACTGCTATTGACGCGGAGATCTCAAGGGTTTCCTACTACTATGTGTTCGGTGTTTTCGAGAACGGGCAGTTTGAGCAATCCACCGGGCAGTTCGGATCGTCATCAGGATATGAATATCTCGATTCCCTTGGACTGGACGAAAGGCTGAGGTCAGAGGTCAGGGCACTCAGGGAAAACCTATCTGCACCGGCACTGAAACCGGGAAAATATGATCTCATTGTCGGGCCGGAAATCTCCGGCATAGTGGCACATGAATCATGCGGGCACCCGACAGAATACGATCGGATCATAGGACGGGAGGGTGCGCTTGCTGGGGAGTCGTTCCTTACGGGAAAGGAGTTCCCGTACAGGATCGGGTCCGAAGCAGTGAGCGTGATCGATGACCCGACAATGAATATGAGCTATGGATTCTATGAATATGATGATGAGGGAATAAGGGCAAGAAAGCGATACCTTTACAGGAAAGGGTATACGGATGAATTTATCCTGAACAGGGAGAGTGCCGCTATACTCGGTAAAGAACCAAATGGCGGTGGCAGGTCCTCCTCGTGGAACATGGAACCACTGGCCAGGATGAGCACCACCTACATAGAACCTGGTGACCATGAAATCGATGAGCTCTTTGAGGGCGTAAGGAACGGTGTATACATGAAGTCGTTCACGGAATGGAACATAGACGACATCAGGTTCAACGAGAAATACGTGGGCAAGGAGTCATACCTCGTGGAAGACGGCAGGGTAAAGGGAAGGGTCAGGAGACCTACGCTTGAAACAAACACAATCAAGTTTTACAGTTCAATAGACGCGGTGGCACGTGATCTTGAATTCACTGCAGGCAGCTGCGGCAAGGGAGAGCCGATGCAGGGTGTTGATGTCTGGATGGGCGGACCACACGCAAGGCTCAGGGACATATACTTGAAATAGGGTGATTTTTTGGAAACTGTTGACAGGATATATGAAAAGCTTTCCAGGATGGGGATGGATGAGATAGTCATAAACGAGGTTTCAAGCGACATCGAGCAGTTGAGATTCTCACAGAATTCCAGGGACCTGCTGAACCAGTGGTATGAGAATGAATATTCGGTATTCGCGTCCAGGGGCAGGAGAATGGCTGAAGTAACCCTGAAAAGCGAGAGTGAGATCGACACAAAACTGGACGAACTCAGTAACATGATAGACAGGGTACCGGAGAACCCTTCATTCTTCGGGATCAATCCTGCGAAGCAGTATTATGGAAACGTTGGCTCACCTGCCATTGCCGACATTGATCTCCAGGACCTGTGCGAAAGCGCAATCAATGGGGCTTTGGATGCCGGGGCCGAAAGATCTGCTGGGCTTGCCTATATGGTAAAGTTCACGCATGCCCTCAAGACCAGCTATAATGAGGCGGAATACAGTGGCGGAGGCGTAGAACTTGTGATCCGTTCATTTTCCGGAAGTTCGACCGGGCAGGAGTCACTGCATTTCGGGCCTGCATTCAAGGCAGGCAGCATAGATGCTGAGGCCATTGGAAGATCAGCAGGAGAAATGGCCGTTTCTGGAAAGGACATATCGCAGGGGGAAGAGGGGCGATTCAGGGTACTGATGTCCCCTTACCTGATCGGAAACATCATATCAAGCGGCTCGGAGTTCCTGTCGTACTACGCGGTGGATTCCGGCATGTCATGCTTCGCCGGAAAGCTTGGATACAGGGTGTCATCCGACGAATTCACGCTGGTGGATGATCCGCTGGATATGACCGGAGTTGGATACAGGCCCTTTGATGATGAGGGAACGCCCACAAGGACCAATGTGCTCATAGAGAATGGCATACTGAAGAAGTACATGCAGTCGTATTCAACCGGGAAGAAATCCGGATCTGAAACAACCGGAAATGCAGGAATCATTGCACCGGCAGCATGGCAGATGAGAATTGAGAGCGGAAAGGAAAGTTTCAGGGACATGATCGCAGGTATGAAAGAAGGGCTCTTCATAAACAATGCATGGTACACGAGGTACCAGGACTACAAAAACGGTATCTTCTCCACCGTACCACGCGACGGGGTATTCAGGATACATAACGGGGAGATAGCCGGAAGCGTGAACGGGATAAGGATAAGCGATTCGGTCACGGGCATCCTGAATAATATTTCAGGAGTGTCCAGTGAAACGAAGAACACGAAGTGGTGGGAGGAGATCCAACCTTCAATAATGCCATATGTAATGGTAGACAGCGTGAACATATCCCGTTCTTTCTGATTTTTCCGCCAAGTTAACCCCCAACTTTTTTTACTGGATTTACCAGGATGGAGATTATGGTGAAAACAATTAATATCGAATTCGATATTCCGGGTTATGCTTGATTACATGGGCTTTGGACGTAGACATTCCAAGGGACAGGGTCTCAAATATATTGCCCTTAGGGCAATTTCTGAATCCCCAAGGAATGGCGTTGAAATTATGGACTATATCGAGAAGATGTCGTGGGGATGGTGGAGGCCATCACCGGGATCGATTTACCCCATGCTGGAATCTCTTCTGGCCGATCATCTCGCAACCAAGGGAGATGACGGGAAATATGCCATAACCGAATCCGGATCCAGGGAACTCGGGGAAGCGCAGTGGGGTCCATACAGAGCACCGAGAACGCTTGGGGAGATGATCTCTGAAATGGATGGATACCTTTCGTACATAGAGGAGAGCGGAGAAAAGGCAATTTCTGAAAACAGGGAACAGCTCACGCATGTGATGGAAAGACTTGAGAAAATGTTGAGAAGGTGAAATAATGAAGGCGATTGAAACAAAGAATCTGACAAAGATATACGGTGGGCACCTGAAGGCAGTTGACGCACTGAATTTGACCATCGACGAAGGGGAAATATATGGGCTCGCCGGTCCAAATGGAGCTGGAAAGACAACTACCATCAACATGCTGGTAACCAGGATAACCCCAACATCAGGCACGGCTATCGTTGGGGGTTTTGATATCACAAAGAATTCCATAGATGTCCGGAGGTTGATCGGTGTTGTGCCACAGGATTTCACGGCTGATGAAGACCTTACGGGCAGGGAAAACATGATGATGGTATCACAGTTCTATGATGTTCCAAAAGCAAAGGCACAGGAGACCTGCAATAGTCTCCTGAAACTGGTTAACCTAGAAGAGGCTGCAGACAGGCTGGTAAGGACATACTCCGGCGGGATGAGAAAAAGGCTTGAACTGATAATAGGCCTGATTCATGAACCTAAAATTCTATTCCTGGATGAGCCAACACTGGGTCTTGACGTACAGACCCGGACACAAATGTGGAACTATGTGAAGGAGATTCAGAGCAGACTTAACGTGACAATTATCCTGACTTCCCACTATCTGGAGGAAATAGACGAGCTGGCTGGCAGGGTTTCTATCATAGACCACGGAAAGGTGCTAATAACCGGTACTCCGGCAGAACTAAAGGAATCTCTTAAGGGAGACATAATAAACCTGACTCTGTCTGATCAAAAAGGAGCTGACCTTATGAAGACCGCTCCGGATGCCCTGGAGGTGACCGATTCTGGACCTAATGCAGTAAGAATAAAGGTGATAAGCGCAGACGAATCCCTTCCAAAGATTATAAATTTTATTTCCCAGCACGAGTTATCGACGGTCAAGCTTACAGTGCAGAAACCTACACTTGACGAGGTCTTCCTAGAGTACACCGGGAGATCAATTAGAGATGAGGAGGGAGAAGATACGAGGAAAATGGCAATGAACATGAGGAGGGCGAGACAATGAGCGGACTTTGGCCACTGACAGTCAGGGAACTTAAGAAATGGGTAAGGAACCCTACATTCCTACTTACAGGCTTGATACAGCCAATATTCTGGATAGCATTATTTGGAAGCGCATTCGATATAACCAGATTCTTCCCCCAAGCCAGTTCTGCTATTCTAGATGGAGCTCCAAATTATATAACATATATAGTAGGAGGAGTATTGACAACCATGGGGCTCTTTACCGCAATGTTTGCGGGAACCCAGATCATTTTTGACAGGAGACTCGGGCCAATGGGAAGATTCCTTTCTTCTCCCATCAGAAGGAGCTCCATAGTATTCTCGAAGATACTTTCGTCAGTGATCAGGATCATGCCTCAGGTTGTCATTCTCGTAGTTGCAGCTTACCTTATCCCTAACGGGCTCGAGTTTCCTAATGGGTTCACAATTCTGGACGTCCTTGTGCTTGTAACCGCCATTATTCTGGTAGCATTCATTTTTTCATCCATCTTCAGTGTCATTGCTACCAGAATGACAAACATGCAGTCCATATTCGGTATAGTGAACATGGTCAATCTGCCTCTCATGTTTATGAGTTTTGCCATGTTTTCGTCTCAGATGATGGCCCCCTGGCTTGCAAACATCGCGCAATATAACCCGGTATCCTGGTCCGCGGAATCCATCAGGATGGTTATCATAAACGGCAGCCTCACTGCTTCGCAGTGGGGACAGGTAGGAGAGTGGCTTGGCGCACTTGCAGCACTTGCAGCTGCGTTGCTCCTATTGACGGCGTACCTTGTAGAGAAGGAAATAAGGGACTGAGGTCATTGGAGGCATTATTTTAACCCCTTTCCTCACTTTTTATACCATCTGTGACCCTCAATTAAACGGAGATTACGTCAGCAGGAAAATCTGACCATAATATTGTTGACTGGTACACCAGCTTTGCCACATAGCATTGCTTATGGGGTAATTCCACCATCCTATTCCTCACGCTTTTTGCAATATTTCTATCGTTGATATTCGATCAAAATAATAGTCATGTTACACTATGGATATCCATGATTAACGTGGGATTCTTTTATAATGTCGTCCCTGGCAAGAACAGTGAATTCGAGAAGTCCTTCGAGAGTGTCATAGAGTACCTGAAAGCCAATGTGAACGGATTTGTTAGCGCTGTGCTTTACAGGGATGTCAGGAAGCCTGATGAATACATGATATTCAGCGAATGGAAGGACAATGATGCATTCAGGGAATTCACGACCAGCAGGCCTTTCTTTGACACAACCAGCGCGGGAAAAAGCTTGCTGGCCACTAAGCCCAGGCATGTTGTGTTGAAGGGATACAACCAGTGATTGCCTAACACGTTCAGTGTGCCGGGGTTTCGGCCTCCTGCTGGCTGCTATCCCCTGCCCTATAGAATATCCTGAAAAATACAAGGGACAGTGCGACTAGTATTATCCCACCTATAATTGTTGTGTAGAATATCTGTGTCTGCATCGCACTGTTGTTAAGGAGTGATGTCAGGTTCAGGCTCTTAGCAAACAGCCATGGATATACCGTGTAGATCAGGAAGAATGCTGAAATGGCCATCGCCCCCTGGAAAACAAGCTTGTTCGACACAATCTGCCTGGTTCTTTCGAACATCCACAGCAGGGGCAGGATCAGTGTTATCAATGCCGGGATCACAATGAAAGCTGGAGTATTTATATCCCCAAGGTACGCGAAGGATAAGCCTGCAATAATCATTCCTATCCCAGTAACCACCAGCGGAAGATACCGCCTAACGCTGAGGTTGTAGAATACGGCGCCCAGGCCGAATAGAAGAATGGCGGATCCTGCAATAAAGCCGTCATCCGGCAGGAAGGAAATGAATTTGACCAGGCTGAAAGTTCTGGCTGTAACATTTACGCCAACTCCGCTCAGCAGCGATGTGTATATGACCAGTATCAGGATCCCAAGCACGTAGGTTATGACTGCATACACCCTGTAGAGAAGCTTCCTGTTCACGACCCTGTTTTTCCAGATGTATTCCGCAGCTATTATGGATGCGTTCCTGCCAACATAAAGTATGAGGAATATGAGTATGTAGCTTATGTATGCATACGCCACCAGTGGAAGGGCATCCGGAACAAGAGCTTCCACATTTACCGCATAAAAAACAAAAAAAGTTCCAGTTATTTCCCAGATGGGTACGAGAAACCTGAATACCTTTTTGGTGCTCTCCTCGTACTTGAAGACTATGGCTGAAGCTGCCATCAGCTCCGTGGATATCATGGCAAAAAATGCAGCGAAAATAGCTGCATTGAGTGCGACCTCAGGCTGGATCATCTGTACCATTGTACACCCTTCTCCTTTTCAAGCTCCTTGTCCACAGCCTCGTTTCTTATGACTCTGGCTGCGAAGTAAAACGTGAACGGCACGATGATGAGGTAGAATATGATTATCCCGATTCCCAGCGGTATGACCGACGTGGAGGTATTAGCTGCCTGGGAAACGGTCATAACGTTGTCATATATGATCCACGGCTGCCTCCCAACTTCGTCGGTTACCCAGCCAGAATCATAGACTATCTCAGCTAGCACCCCGGATACTATCATGCCATAGAGCAGAATTTTTGAAGTTAGAGGCTTCCTGCGGAAGATCCTGTAGAGCATGTAAAGAAGGAAAAGCCCGAGCAGCAAGCCTCCACCAACCATGGTGTCAAAAGTCAGGTGGACAAATAGAGGGGGCCATGGCTGGCTTGGATAGCTGAGGAGCCCCGGTACGGCCTGTGATGAATTGAGCGACAGGAATGCAAGCATGCTCTGCACCCCGGGAATTGACAGGTAATACTCCAGATGGCCGTTGACCATTATGCCTCCAAGTAGTTCCGGCGCATTCACCATGGTGTGGAAATAATTGAGCTCAATTGCTGCATACTTCAGTGGCTGCATGGTCAGGAGTCCCCGCATTGCGCTGTCTCCGGTTATTCCGGCAAGGGCTATTGTTATTAGGCCGACGAGAGCTGTGATGTTTATGGCCTTTGAATATACCGTGCGGGCTTCCTGGTTTCTTGACCTCAGGTAGTTCACGGCAAAATACGCCAGCAGGGCAAAGGATCCCGCTGCTATGGTTGTTGTTACAACATGGCTTATCTCGTTGAATGCAGAGGGATTCGCTATTGCGGCGAGCGGATTGATGTCAGTCAGTACACCGGTGCTGATATAGACCGGGATGTTGAAGCCGCTTGGCGTGTTCATGAATGCGTTGATCATCGTTATGAAAACTGCAGACAGAACAGTGCCTGCCGCCACGAAAAGTGAAAAGATCCAGTGATGGTACCGGTTCTTGAAAAAGTCCCAGTAATAGATGTATATGACAAGGCATATTGTCTCAAGGAAGAATGCAAATACTTCATAGTAAAATGGCAGGATGTCAACCTTGGCTATCAGTACCATGAAGTTGGGGAACAGCGAGAAGAGTTCCACGGCAAGCACAGTGCCGCTTGCAGTTCCAACAGCAAAGAAGATTATAAGCGCCTTGGAAAGCCTCTTGGCAAGCACCCCATAATAAACATCATTCTTCCTGATTGCGAGGAATTCAGAAAGAGATACCATTATGGATAGCGCAATGCTGAGTGTCACTATGAGAATGTGTGCAGCCAGGGTGTAGCCCATGAGGAACCTGTCGAAATTAATTATGGATATCATTAGGCTCTCTGGCTAATCAGTGCAGTGTTAATAAATATTGATAAATTCCCTTCTGAGCGATAATAAAGAAAAAAGGAAAGGGTTTCTTATGTCCCCTTACTTTCCAACAGCCTTGGCCAGTGCAGAATATGCTTCCAGGTATTCAAGCCCCTTCTTTGTTCCCAGATCTATATCAGGGTTGCCCAGTTTCTTCAGAAGTTTTCCGGTCTCGTCCTCCCTGCCTATGCCGATGTATGGAACCACTGCCTCAACCATCCTCGACGTATAAGCTGTTCCGGCATAGATCTTCCTCATCTCCTCGATGGCGGTTGGAAGGGTGTCAATCATGAACTTCCTGTTTGCCGGGTTCATGGCGGCAGCAACAAAAAATCTCATTATGTCCTGCTTCTTTATGCCTCCGCTGGCCACAAGATCCATGACCCTGCCCGTGTTCTTCTCTCCTGACAGGAACCCCATGGAGGATATGAGCTTCATCCGGTCCTCGTCACTCTGTACTTTCATGAACACCTTTTCAATTTCCGCTACGCTGTTAACGGACACTGCCTCTGAAAACGCAACTCCTGTCCTTATATCCGGATCCACATGCATGAAATCGCTGAACATTGCAGAGGTTTCCTTTGCCCATTTTTGGTCTACCAGAGCAAGTCTCTGCCAAAGCTGTCCCCTGAGTACAGATATGTTCTCGTCCTCGCCTGCCTTCTTTGCCCCCAGCCTCTTTACGTGTGCTGAGACATATTCCGCGGCCAGTGCCCGGATCCTCTCGTTTTCAGGCATTATGAGGTGCAGCTGGTTGAGGTCTCCGCTGATCTCATCCACTATGAGATGGTTTGTATCGCTGAAGAACTCCCTTATTCTGGTGATATACTCGTCCAGGCTTATTATCCGGGACATGAGGAAGGCGTACTGGTCATTCAGGATACCCCACCGGTCAAGGTTGGATAGCTTCCCGGATTTTGAAACGGCTTCCCTGAACAGTTCAGCACTGTAGTTGACCCTGTAAAATCCCGTCTGGTTTGCGTTGAGTTTCACAAAGCCGCCCGATGGTATTTCCATCTCCTTTCCTTCAAAGAGCACTGACTCCGTGCCCTTTTCCCTCACCACAGTCAGAGGCACAGGCCAGACGGTTTCGGATTTTGCCCCGTTAAGGAAGAACTGCTGCTGCCTGAGTGAGATGGAATCCCCTTTCCTGGAAACCTGCACTGCCGGGTAGCCCATCTTCCTGATCCATGCCTCCATGATCTTTGTGACAGGCAGCCGGGATACCTTTTCTATTGCTTGCCAGAGGTCATGTCCCTCTGCATTCCCGTATGACTTCTCCTTCAGGTATGCCCTTATGCCATTCATGAAATTATCCGGGCCGGCATATGATTCGATCATCCTGAGTATGCTTCCTCCCTTCCCGTAGCTTATCTCATCGAAGATCATCGCTACAGACGTGGGGTCCTTTACGTCAACATCAATGGGATGAGAATTGTGGAGAGAATCGCCGGCTAGAGCGCCCTCAGTCTCGGATATCAGGAAGTTGCCGAACATCTCCCATTTTGGAAACAGGTTATCTACGGTCTTGAACGCCATGAAAGTCGCAAAGCTCTCGTTCAGCCAGAGATCATTCCACCACTTCATGGTCACAAGATCACCGAACCACTGGTGTGCTATCTCGTGGGCAATAACTTCAGCCACACGTTTCTTTACCGCAGTGCTTGTGGACTCGTTCACAAGCAGAACTGATTCCCGGTAGGTAATTGCGCCCCAGTTTTCCATTGCACCTGCGGCGAATTCGGGGACCGCAATGAGATGCATTTTTGGAAGCGCGTACTTTATGCCGAAATATTTCTCATAAAAGTCCACAACCTTTATGGCTATATCCAGGGGGAATTCGGAGGAATTCAGGTGGCCCTTGGGGGCTGTCAGGATAAAGTCAACGCTTCCGCCTTTCTTTGTCATGTTGTCGAATTTTCCGATACCAAGGTAAAGCAGGTATGTTGACATCCTGGGAGTTTTCCTGAACTTTACGCTCTTTCTTCCTCCATTCCTTGCTTCAGATTCCACGGGCATGTTGGAAATTGCCTCGAGGTCACTGTCAATGATAACCGTGAGAGAGAATTCAGCCTTGTATCCAGGGTTGTCAAGGCATGGAAACATGCGCCTTGCGCCAGTTGACTCAAACTGCGTGGTAAGCATTATCCCCGACTTGGATCTGGCTTTGTATAAGCCAACAAGGGCATCGTTAACAGTCCCCGTGAAGTCGATATCTATTTCATTCTTCCCCTTTGATGTCCCGTCTATCCTCAATTCTTCCTTTGCATTGTCATGGGAGAAGGCTGCCTTCTGCCCCTGAACTTTTACCTGGGAAATGTGCAGGTCCAGGGCGTTGATCACAAACGGTGATCCGTCGAGAGCTACCGTGATTTTCTCCTTGCCCCTGTACGTCATTTTTGCGTAGTCTATGTCCAGTTCCAGATCGTAGCTGCTAATTTCCATGGACATGCAATGCTAAATATTATAATAATATTAGTTAGGCGCTCTTTTACGCATTTACCCTAATGGAACTTTTATATTCGAAAATTCTGTCACTCAATAATGGCCGCAATAGAAGTTAAGGAGGTCTCCAAGAGCTTTGCAGACTTCCAGGCGCTGAAGGACATCTCTTTCTCAATAGGTGCCGGTGAAAGGGTGACCATCTTGGGGCCAAACGGGGCTGGGAAGACCACCATAATGAAGCTCCTCATAGGACTGCTGACTCCGGACAGCGGTGAAATACTCATAGGCGGGCATGAACCGACGTCCATAGAGGCGAGGTCCGTTGTTGGCTATCTTCCGGAGGATGCACAGCCATACAGGGTGCTTACCGTGAGGGAGAACCTGGAATACATTGCTGCCCTGCGGGGAGTCGAAAACGTGAAGGACAGGGCTGACCTAATCATAGGCTATCTGGACCTATCCGACATAGCCAGAACAAAAATAGGAGCCCTTTCAAGGGGGAACGTCCAGAGAGTATCCATCGGCATAGCAATGATGCACTCTCCAAAGATATTGCTCATGGACGAGCCATTGAATTATCTTGACATCCCTACCCAGGAAAAGGTGATTAAACTCCTCGATTCATTCCACGCCACATATTTTGTCTCCACCCACATACTTTCAATCGCCCAGCGGATGACTGAACGGGTAATCATGCTTTCCAGAGGCAGAATAACCTGGCAGGGTACCATTGCCGATCTCAACAGGCAATCTTCTGGTGGAGAGACGCTTGAATCAACGGTTTCCAGGATGATGCAGGATGAATGGCAGTCTCATTAAGTTCTACTTCCGCACCAGGTTACCAAGGAGGACCCTGATTTTCTCCGCAATATTCTATGCCGCTCTCCTCCTCCCCGGCTTCCTCTATTTTGAGATAACAACACCGGAATCACAGCCGTCGGTCTTTTTCTATGAAATTTTCATATTCCTTATTATATCACTCTTTCTTTCCGTCTCAACAGGCAGCGTTTCATCGATGAAGTCCGACAGGGATTTCTACTTTGTCCTTCCCATAAGGAAGGGCGATCTGGTGACCCCGATCATGCTGTTCAAGTTCTATACAACCGGAACCATACTCTTTGTCCTTGTTTTCGATCTGTCGGCAGCGTACCATGGCAGCGGCGGATCTGTTCTAATATCCCTTTTCGCTGCCATTGCCATATCAGTGGGGAGCACGTCCATCGGAATAACACTGATGGCTGTCAACCGCTGGGCCAGAATGGTTGTCTCAGTACTCATTACATTATGGGCTGCCATTGAAATTCTGGGTTCCCCGTACGCCCTCATAACTCTGGCAACATCCGGACTCATTTACGGAGTTCCACTGTCAGCTGCATACCTTGCCGTACCGCTCATCCTCTCTTCGATCATCTCGGCTGACATGGGTATTGAGAAATTCTCAGTGGAAAGGGGGTATTCAAGGAGAGAGACAAGGAGAATATCCAGCTTTGACAAGCTCTCTCCCAGGCTTGCAATACTCAAATTCCAGACCACGTTCGTATCCACTTCGCTGAGGAGACGGGGTTCATCTGGCTTTGCCCCGAGTTTCAGGCTTAGGACGCGGACTGCCGTCATCGTAACCAGTGCGATGGCTGCCGTTTATTTCTATGTCCTCTATTTTTATTCTGCTATTGCCTCGATCACGTCCACCTTTGTTGTCCCATATGTGACATTTTACATAGTCCTGATCGTGATATCCAGCACCCCGAACCTGCTCAACGGGGAACGCATGTGGATGTCCTTTGCATCCATGGGGGGCAATGGCTACTTCAAGGATTCCATACTTGCCAAGTGCATTTCCGCGGAAATCCTTCTCGCCCCGTTTATTGCAGCTGACGTCGCCCTGGCTTTCTTTGGCATTGCTTATGTGCTGAGTTCCGCCATTGTCCTTGCACTGATGGTTCCGGCAAGCATGATCATAACATTCTACTTCTTCTCCGAAAGGGTGGCGTCGCAGGACCTTCAGGGAGGCGTAATCAGTGGAAGTTCAGCTGGGCGAAATTTCATCCTGCTTGTCCCCTCAGCGATATTCTTCGTGATTGCCATCGCTTCAATTTTCTTCCAGTACGTGCTCGCCGTTTCCCTCATAGCCATGAACATCCTTGCCCTGGAAATAATGTTCAGGGGCGGGAGATGGAGCAGGATAACCAACTACCTTTCAGAGCATGGTTTCGTATAAAACCAGGAAACAGGCTATAATAAGGCTTTGAAATTATTTTTTATCTTTTCATGAGCGGGACCACTAATCATTATTGAGTAGTAATCTTTAAATACGATATGTAAATAAAGAGGCGGTGACCAAATGTCATTGATTAGAAAGGAAGATCAGGAATATCTTAAATCAGAATTCGAGAAACATCTAAAGGATGATGTGGACATTGTTGTGTTCACATCCAGTGATTCGGAATGCAAGTACTGCAAGGAAACCCTTGAACTTGCAACTGAGGTTTCTGCAATAGACAGCAGGATCCACCTTGTGGTTTACGATTTTGACAAGGATAAGGCAAAGGCGAAGAAGTTCGGGATAGAGAAGTATCCTGCAACCGTTGTTGAGAAGCATGGCGACGAGACCGGAAGAGTCAGGTACTATGGAATACCCTCCGGCTATGAATTCGGATCGCTCATTGAGGACCTGAAGATAGTTTCAAGCGGCGAGGCCGACGTATCATCGAAAGCCATGGAGATAATTTCAAAGATTGACAAGCCCATGAAGATACAGGTTTTTGTAACTCCCACGTGCCCGTACTGTCCCAAGGCCGTTACCACTGCACATAAATTTGCAGTCAGGAACAAGAACATAACGGGTGAAATGGTCGAATCCATGGAGTTCGAGAAAGAGGCAGAGGAAGCTGGAGTATCAAGCGTTCCGCACATAGTCATAAACAACGACGTGCAGTTTGTTGGAGCTTACCCTGACGACCAGTTTGCCGAGTACGTCATGGAAGCCTACAAACACGCCTAATTTTTTTATTTTCCCTTTTTTGACAACAAAAAATATAAAGACTGCTTTTCTAGAGTATTCATGAGTTCTAAGGACATACTCAGCGTTATTATAGAGGGCGTGAACACAAACCCAGCAGTAAGCAAGGAAATAGCGTCTTGGGACAAGATCATACAGTTCAAGCTGTCTGATTCTTCGCCTTATTATGTGCATGTTTCCCAGGGGAAGTTTGTACTTGAAGATGGTGAGAAAGCCCCGGCTGCAGCCACCATATCGGCTGCCGATGCAGTCCTGACGGAAATATTCACCGGAGCCACTGATCCCGTTAAGGCATTCCTTCAGGGAAAGGTCAAGATTTCCGGAGATATTTTTGGCGCGCAGAAACTCACAGGCATAATCAGCAAAGCAAGGAAGTGATCCGTTGGAAATCAAGAAGGTAGCCGTGATCGGATCCGGCATCATGGGACATGGCATAGCGGAAGTTTTCGCACTCGCCGGATTTGACGTATCCCTCGAGGACAACTTTCCGGGGGCCCTTGAAAAGGCCAGGAAATCCATAACAGGCAGCCTGGACAGGCTGGTGAAATCCGGAAAGATAAAGCAGGATGATCTGGGTTCAATTAACAGCAGGCTGGTTTACACCGGAGATCTTCAGCAGGCAGTAAGGGATGCCGATATAGTTGTTGAAGCCGTCCCGGAGGTCCTGGATATAAAGAGGAAGCTGTTCTCCGATCTCGAGAAATTCTGCAGAAAAGATGCCATAATTGCATCAAATACATCAAACATCAGGATAACGACACTGTCTGAGGGCACAACGCTCGGGCCAAGGACTGTGGGCATGCATTTCTTCAATCCGCCGGTTGTGATGAAGCTTGTCGAGATTATAAAGGGTGAGAGAACTGATGATGCTGTCTTCGATTCCGCATTTGATCTTGCCAGGAAGATTGGAAAGACCCCCATACGTGTCTACAGGGACAGTGCGGGATTTGTCGTCAACAGGATCAGCGCGCCGGAAAGCCTCTTCTTCTGCATGCTTCTGGACAAGAAGATAGCAAAACCAGAGGAGATAGATACCTTTGCAAGGGGGCAGGGCCTTCCCATGGGACCATACGAACTCATGGATTACGTTGGCATCGATACGGTTGTGCATTCGCTCGATTATTATGAGAAAGAGCTCTCTCCGGAATACGGCAAATGCAGGATCTTCAAGGAGAAAGAGAAAACCGGGACACTTGGGCTGAAGACCGGCCAGGGGTTCTATAAATGGACAAATGGCAAGGCGGAGATACCTGCCAGCCCTCCGACCGACAAGGTGGAACTGATGGACATACTTGCAATAGAGGTAAACGAGGCGGTTAAGGTGATTGAGGAGGGAATTTCCGTCCCGGACGACATCGAGACTGGCGTCAGGCTCGGTATGAACAGGCCCTTTGGCCCCATATCAGTAGCGCAGGGTCTCACCAATGCGGAGATAAAGAAGAAGCTGGAAGATCTGCAGAAGCTGACCGGTTCAACGGTATTTGAGCCCGCAAAATCAATCAGGGATGGAAAACTGAAGGAGATTATATCCGTAAAGGCACCGCTTTCATCCGAGAGCAAAACCGCGCAACAGGCAACACCCGCCCAGGCCCCAACGGAGGGAAAATTCATTACTGTTGATTTCCCCTCTGAGAAGGTTGCGAGATTCCAGATTTCAAACACAAGGAACAACCTGATCAACGTTGACGTAATCCATGAGCTGGAAAGTGCTCTCAATGAGATATGGAACAACCACGATGTCAACGTCATAATAATCACCGGAAAAGGAAATGTGTTCTCCGCTGGCGCCGAACTTACCCAGTTCTTTGCAAGCGGCGCGGACTTCATGGAAAACTCCAGGCTTGGGGAGAGAGTGTTCAAGCTGCTGTCTGAAATCCCGAAAATAACCATCGCAGAGATGAAGGGTTATGCACTTGGAGGCGGATTTGAACTTTCTCTTGCATGCGATATAAGGGTTGCAACCGACGATACCACGATTGGTTTCCCGGAAACCAGCCTTGGCCTGCTTCCCGGATGGGGAGGATCGCAGAGGCTTGCGAAGCTGGTAGGCATTTCCCGTGCAATGTATTACATTCTTTCGGCGGAAAGATTCTCTGGAAAGACTGCCCACGAGATAGGGCTCGTTTCCAAAATATTCGACAAGGCAGTAATCGATCAGGAAGCGGTTAAGATGGCATCCGATCTTGCAACAAGAATTTCACCGATTTCGGCGGTGCTGAGCAAGCGCCTGATAAATAAGGGTAGCGAGACGTCTATTGATGATGGGCTTGAGATGGAGGCCATATCCATGGGGCTACTGTATGGAACTGAGGACCTGAAGGAAGGAATATCTGCTTTCATACAGAAAAGAAAACCGGAATTCAAGGGTAGATGATGCTGAGAAACAGGATCATAATAATTGGAAACGTGCTGATCTGGACACTGTTCATACTCAGTGATTTCATACTTCCACGCTTCTTTAACCTGAGCTTCCCCTTGCTTGGGTATTTTCCCTTTGTTATTTTTTTCTTTTTTCCTTTTATAAATCTCTCCAGAAGGAGGAAATATGGCAATACACCGGCTTCCAGACCAGGCACATCCCAGCAGCCTGATGATCACGATAATCCTGCGGCAAATGGAATGGATGTGAATTCTAGTACAGGCGAGGAGAACAGAGCCAGCTATGAGAACTTTGGACTGTCAGAACCAGAGAGAAGAATTTCCTGGCAGCTCATTGCATTCATCCTGATAGTTGTGATGGGGATCGCGGTGCTTCTTGGGAGATTCCTGCTTTGATCCGAAAGAGCCGGAAACATATGGAATCGGGAAATCTAAGAAAATTTTATCTTAAACATAACAATAGACTGCAATATTGCCACTGTAGCTCAGGTGGTAGAGCAGCTGACTTGTAATCAGCAGGTCGGGGGTTCAAATCCCTCCAGTGGCTTGTTTTCAACTTTTTACTGCCTTTCTATCTCCAGTACGACGTGATGCGAGTGAAGTTTCTTTACATTGAAAGGTACAAAGAAGATCCACTCTGCAGCCAACAACCTGACAGGAAAGAATGGTACATAGAAGTTCATAGCTTCTGAAAATCAATCTCTTCGAGAAGAAAATCAGGAAGTCTGCATTCTCTCGGCATCTCTTCGAGTGTACTGATATCAGAGACACCGTCGACCAAAAAGTACTCGTTCAGGAATTTTAGCAAGAAGTGGGAATTTATCATCCCCATTGTTCCGACCCGGACTGTATTGTTTGATATATCTCCCATGCCTCTGGCAACCTGTATTCCACTGGCAAGAAGCTTCTCCACTACGAACTTGGATGCGTGTTGGGGATAGAATGTAACCACCGTGTCTGAGAAGGTGTCGGCATTGCCGAAAACTGAAATGCCGTTTGCGATTAGTTTTTTCCGCAAATACGCTGAACACGCCTTATGCCTTGCAATCCGCCTCTCGAGTGTCTCTTCGCTAAGTATCTCCAAGGCCCTGTGCGCGGCAGCAAATGTACCCACGGATGGTGTGAAAGCCGTTTCTGACCTGTCCAGATATTTCAGCGACATGGAAAGATCTAAGTATGATGGCATGTCGCTATTCTTTCCAAGCCGTCCAAGTCCGCTTTCAGACATGGAAACAATGCCGATCCCGGGAAGAGCTGCAAGGCCTTTTTGGCTGCACGTTGCAACGGCATCTATACCAAACTCTTCTATATCCAGTCCATAACCACAGAATCCGGATACGGAATCCACCAGAATCTTGAGCCCTATGTCCCTGCTCTTCCGCGTTATCGATCTCAGGTCCCTTATTGCAGTTCCATTCCCTGTCTCGTTGTGGACCAGGAGGAGGGATGTAATTCCCTTATTTTTATCAACTGCTTCCTCGATGTCGCTGAATTTTAATTCTTTTCCTCCATTCAGGCTTATCACCGTAACTTCACACCCCCTCCTTCTCAGGGAGGACACCATCCTGTTGCCAAACTCTCCGGATGACACGGCCAGAACCTTTTCAGAAGGGGCCAGGAATGAAAAAATCATGGCCTCAACTGCAAGCGTTCCCGATCCTGTGATCGAGACTGTTCTTTTGGCACCGAGAAACCTGTTAAGGAGAATCTCGGATTCCCCAACCACTCTCTTAAAATCGGCAGATCTGTGGTTGTTTAGATATGTTGCGGCGTCCCTGACAGATCTTGGGACTTCTACTGGCCCAGGCAGGAGCAGCATCAGTTTACCTCTGTGAATGCCCGTAGAATATTTTCAGCAGTGATGGATGCGACCCGCTTCTGGGACTCTAACGTCTGAGCCCCAATATGTGATGTAACTATTACGTTTGCCATTTCAATTATTGCCCTTTCCCACTTCTCCTGCGGCGGTTCGTTCCAGAGAACGTCTGTTGCAAAACCGCTGATCTTTCCGGATGTCAACGCTTCAAGAAGATCCTGCCCGTCTATTGCCGCAGCTCTGCTGGTATTGATTATTACCGCACCGCTTTTTATTCCATTAAACTGCTTCCTGGACAATATCGGTTTGTCGCCTCTTCCCATGGTAACGTTGACTGATATCACGTCGGATATCGCCATAAGTTCGTCAAGGGTGACGAACCGCCCGCTTACCTCCCTGATTGCTTCATGGTTCTGGAACGTATCATATGCAACAACATTCATTCCAAAGGCTTTCATTACCGATGCCGTCTGGTATCCTATCCTGCCAAAACCTATTATTCCAAGTGTTTTTCCCTTGAGTTCCTGCCCGGGTACTTTTATGAAATCTCCTCGTTCTACCAGCTTCATTCCCTGCTTAACATTCCGTAGAAGCATTATGGCTAGCATAACAGTGAGTTCTACAACAGACTGTGTTGATGATCCTGGAGCGTATACAACTTTTATCTTTCTTTCCCTGGCTGCATCCACATCAATGGAATCAAGCCCGATGCCGGCTCTTGCTATCACTTTCAGGTTCGTGCCCATTTCAATTAGCCTGTGATCTACCTTCGTTCTGCTCCTTACCACAAGCACATCGTATTTGCCTATCTCCTTTTCAAGATCCTGCTTCTTGATTTCAGGCTTGTAAGTGGTTTGAAAACCAGACCTGTTAAGCTCCGCCAGCAATGTCTTATCAACTGCATCCGTGATTAATACACTCCTTCCGCGTGCTGTGACACCAGTCTCCATGCCTGCCCGAATCTGCCCGGTAAATATAACAGTTAATTGTCGTATTCCGGAGAAATGACTTTAATTTTATATATGTGAGGCGATCTGTGACATAAAATTGATGACGATCCGTCTTTTTGCCTGGCCAATGGAAAGCTGAGCAGGCTTAAACGACTGTTCAAGAACAAAACGCTTTGGTCTATACCTCGAAGCTGAACCCGGTTTCACCTGTTCCTGCATCTTCGTTTTTGACGTACTCATCCCTGTTTATCTTCCTGAAAAGGCGGATGAGAAGGTATAATACGGGAATTGCCGGAATCCACAGCAGAAAGGGGTAAAGTATATTGTCTGGTGCAGGGAGCGTCTGTTCCATCACAATTTCAGCTGATTCGAAGATACCCGCAACAAGCAGTTCAAGGATCACGAATAGATACATGTACAGGACCTTCATGATCTTCGCCCTTAAGAGGGCTCTGCGCCTGGCTATCAGGTAAATGAGATATATGCTGCTGCCTGCCGCTACCGCATAGGATGGCAACTCAAGCCAAGTATGGGGAAGCAATGCAAGCGTGATGAATACAAATATTCCAGAAGTGTGAATGCTCGTCCCTTCGACTGCAATTACCACCGAAGTTTCCACGGATGAGTAAACGAAGAAAAACTGGCCAATCAATGGAATAACCTCTAAGGTGGCTATGAGCAGGTTGTGAGGGAATATTGAGAAAAGCATCGGTATGAAGCTGAGAGAGTCCACGGAGTTCTGCTCACTCTGTATCAGGCTCAGCAGAGCTGGATCGCTCAGCGGTAGCGCCGATATGGTGATATAAATCAGCATCTCTATCAGGAAAGCTGATAAGAACAACCGCCTGAGCATCAGGACGCCGTTCCTGAAGAAAAATGAATCGGGCCTCATCAGTGCTTCCTATGCCCTCACTTTACAATAGGTTTATGCTTCAAAAAAATGTCAGTGGATAATTCCAAGTTCCTGCATCCTGGAAAGCACTTCGGTCGCGTGATCCTTTGGCGTTACCTTTGGATACACGTGAGCCACCTTGCCATCCCTGTCTATTATGTATGTGACACGCTTTGCAGTTGATCCGCCCAGTACCCCGTATTTCTCAGAAATCTCCTTTGAATTGTCCGCAACCAGCGTGAAATTCAGGCCGTATTTCTCCTGGAATTTCTTGTGTGACTGTGGTGAGTCCACGCTGACTCCGAGTACCTTTATGCCTCTCTTCTGGAACTCCGCGTTGTTGTCCCTGAAGTTGCATGCTTCCGTTGTGCATCCCGGGGTGTCATCCTTGGGATAAAAATACAGGACAACGGGGCTGCCCCTGTACTGGCTCAACTTAACTTCTTTTCCCATCTGGTCCACTGAACTGAAATCCGGTGCCAATGTGCCTACCTTTAGTTCCATTGATGAAAATGTAGTTCTTACTTATAATCTTTATTACTTAACGGATTTTTCCTGGTATGCCCTGAATATCTTGTCCCCTGGATAGTGGATGGTTTTTATTGCCTCGCCCTTCCTGTTTTTCATTATCTCCTCGCCGGACATCTCCGAAATTCCCACGGCAATAAAGATGCCTTCTGGATTTTTGATGAACACCATGTCTCCCTTCTGCACGTTCCTGTCCATGTCGCTTATTCCCTGGGCGAAAACGTTCGCGCCGTTTGTTATGTGCGGAACCGCCCCGTTGTCCACCGTAACCCATTTAGTTGCGGGTTTCGTGCCGTTTATGAAAAAAAGGGTAGGGACCATGAAGTCCTTGAAATAGATTATGGGCTTGCCGTTCACGTAGTATATCTTTTCATCCCGGTTCTCCTCTACTTCCATCCCGTCAAGTGGAATGCTGCCGATTCCAAGGGCATCCACTCTTCCCTGGATATCTTTCAGGTCTCTTCTGGAAACAACGTGTCTGGACATGGGATCACGGCACAAAGGGCCTTATTCCCGCTATATTGGAATTCACGCTGCTGTAGTCATTCTCAAGGATCTTCTTCATTGAATCCAGCATTTTTCCACCAAGTTCACGGTCCTGGTCATTGAAGAGCCACTCCCTGTTTCCGAGTTCCCCGACTGTCACGACAAATGCGTAGAATATTGCCCTGTTCACAGGGTCGGCCTGCAAGTTTTTTTCCCCATTCCTTATGGCTACAAATTTTCCTGACTTGAAAAAATCCTTCACAAGGGAGATAAGGTATTCGGAAGCCTTTGACCACGGAGTGATGGTGAATGCGGAGTCTATGTCCTCAATCTTGTATATTTTCCTGGCCCGCTCGATCTGGTCAAGGGGATTGCCTTTAAGGCTCCTGAGCTTGTTCTCGTCCAGATCGGGGAATGTTGCCTTCAGGATTTCATTGCCATGAGATGGCCAGAGTACCTCGAGGAGTTTCCGCAGGCTGGGGTAATCGACATAAAGCCCGTGCCCCATGGATTTGAGATACGGAATTAGCAGGGAAGTGTTTACCACGTCATTTGGAAACTCGCCTAGAAATTCACCGGGGTCGGAGTAACATCTGTCAGCTATTATGTAAAGCGACTTCCCGACTGCCTCCCTGATCCTGGCATCTGCTATGCTCCTGATGAAGGTCTTGTCATCAATCTGCCCGCTGAAGTAACGGTTTAGATCATCCGGCGGTATTATTGTTATGCGATCTTCTATGAACGGACAGCTCACCCTGAAGTCGCTGAAAAGGTCCTTTGTCAAAAAGTGCCTCACGATCGTGTATATGGTGGAGTACTCAGAATCCTCAAAGATCCTGATGTTTATCCCCGAGAAGTGGCTCACCACTATGCTCTTACCAAGATTTCCGATCACAATGGTTCCCTCTTCCTCATGGTACTTTATCCCATGTTCCTCCAGAACGTCCCTGAAAAATTCCATCCCGGGGCCGTGTCCCTTGCATGATCCAAGGTAGAAATTCCTGGATGAATAGACCCTGGCGCCCTTGCTCCTTGTCAGTGACGAAAACGCTAGCATCCGCCAGATTTCGTCGTCGAAATGCTGTACCCCTGCAAGAACGGTTTCATCCGTATTTCCGCGCTTGGCATATTCAACGTTCCCATATGGGGTGGTTATGAACCCGACCACCGGAGCTGAGTCGGAATCGGAAACTTTATGTGTCTCGCTGATGGCACTGAGGAACTGGTCTGATGATCTCAGATACTTTTCAAACTTCTGGCTCTCCTTCAGTGATTCCATCTTCTTGCGATATGACTCGAACGGACATAAAAATCCCTTGTCGATGCAGTCAGGAACCAGTGATTCAGGGTTTTCAAAAAGAGTGGTGATATGGCCTAGAAATTCTTTCTCTTTCCTCTTAGATCTGAATTTTAGTTTCATGATACCTATTTCTTGTCCAGCATCCTGATGGCTTCAGCTCTCACAGTTACCGGTATGGGAACCATGGACTCCACGAGTTGAACAGTGACTTCCTCCTTGCCTGCATCTATGGACATTATCTTGGCCTTCTCGCCCTTGAACGGCCCGTCAATAAGCTCGACAAATGCTCCCAGTTCCAGTCCAGCCACGGCAGGTTTTGGGGTCAGGTAATGCTCTATCTCGCCTATCTTGATGTCCCCCTCGACTATGCCCTTGAATCCCCTTATTCCCTTAGCTATAACAGCAAGACGATCCGGGTGCATGGTCTCCACGAATACATACCCCCTGACTTCATGTGGCGCCATTATTGAAAACACCTCGCTGAGTGCGTCCTGGTTTATCAGTTTCCGTTCCCCGAGGTCCACGTCCGACTTGTTTGCCAGGTCTATTGAAACTGGAATCTCGTTGCCGACTGTTGTCTTGACCGCCACAATAACTGGGGTCAATTCCAGCGTGAAGGCCTTTTCCAGGTTGTTAATGCCGTCAGCAGAGAATATAGAGACGTAGAACGTCACTGAATCGCCCATATACCCGCCCTTAGGCGTAGAAACGACCATCGAGATTTTCCTGGACTGCTTTCCGTCGATATCGATGTCCTCCTCTATTGGTTCCTTGTCAAATTTAGAAATGGTATATTCCTTCTGTTTTGGATAATCCAGGGTAACAAACCACTCTACCAGTTCGTCTCTTGACTTGAATTCACTCCTGATACGGAGGGTGAATTTCCTTTTTGAACTCTGGATATTTCTTATTGTAACCGGAACGGGAACTTCCTTTCCGCATCCTACCTTGATATCGGCAGCATCTATAGTTGCCCAGACCTGCAATTCCTGTTTACTTTCCATTTATAACACCTAGGGAACCTTAAAGTATACACCCATAACCAGATAGATTATGAATCCTACAAGACCCAGGAGGACTATTCCGAAACCCGTTATCAGAAGCACCTTAAGATACTCATCCCTGTCCGGCTTCTTGGCCATCCTTATTATTCTGGCATATTTCCCTTTCCCTATGCCACTGAATTTTCTCTCGATCCTTTCCTGAACTTCAACGGCCTTGTCCTCAACTGACATCAGAATGTCTCCTTCTACATTAGAGAATATACAAATAAAATCCTTTGCAAATGAAACCGTGAAAGATTGTGCCTGTGACTCGCCAAATACATAGGAGGTGATCCATCCGCAGGTTCCCCTACGGATACCTTGTTACGACTTAACCCTCCTCACCGACATCAGATTTGAGTTTGCCCATAAGAGCATACCCTCATCCAGCACCAGCTCGGATGGTTTGACGGGCGGTGTGTGCAAGGAGCAGGGGCATATTCACCGCGGGCTGTTGACCCGCGATTACTACGGAATCCACATTCATGAGGGCGAGTTACAGCCCTCAATCCTAACTACGAACAGGTTTCGAGGTTAGCTCCCCCTTTCGAGGTGGCAACTCATTGTCCTGCCCTTTGTAGCGCGCGTGTTGCCCGGGAGATTCGGGGCGTACTGACCTGCCGTCGACCCCTCCTTCCTCCAGTTTAGCACTGGCGGTCCCTCTAAAGTGCGCGTGCACGCGAATGCACGTTAGCAATTAGAGATGGGGGTCTCGCTCGTTATCACACTTAAGTGAACGCCCTACGGTACGAGCTGACGACGGCCATGCACCACCTCTCCTTCTATCGAGTAAGCTCATCAGGCTGACTCTCATCCAAAGGTCGCTCCCGGTGAGTTTTCCGGCGTTGAATCCAATTAAACCGCACGCTCCTCCCGTTGCGGTGCTCCCCCGCCAATTCCTTTAAGTTTCAGCCTTGCGACCATACTCCCCAAGCGGCCCACTTAACACCTTCGCTCCGGCACTGCCTCCCCTCATCGGAGGGGCAACACCAAGTGGGCAGTGTTTACAGCTAGGACTACCCGGGTATCTAATCCGGTTTGCTACCCTAGCCCTCGTTCCTCACCGTCGGATCCGTTCTAGTTGAACGCCTTCGCCACCGGTCGTCCTTCCAGGATTACAGGATTTTACCCCTACCCCGGAAGTACCTTCAACCTCACCCGGTCCCAAGTCTCGCAGTCTCTTCAGAAGATCATCTGTTAAGCAGAGGAATTTATCTGAAGATTTGCAAAACCGGCTACAAACGCTTTAGGCTCAATAAAAGTGACCACCACTCGAGCTGCGGGTGTTACCGCGGCGGCTGGCACCCGTCTTGCCCAGCTCTTATTCCTTAAGCTTTTTAGGCTTAAGAAAAGCCTTGACAATGTCAAGGCACTCAGGTTTCCCGTGTCGCGCTTTCGCGCATTGCACAGTTTTCGCGCCTGCTGCGCCCCGTAGGGCCTGGACTTGTGTCTCAGAGTCCATCTCCGGGCTCCCCCTTTCAGGGCCCGTACCCGTCCTAGGCTATGTGGTCCTTTACATCACATACGACCTGATAGGCCGCAGACTCATCCTCAGGCGTAAAGGCTTTCATCATCAAAGCATTCCAGCATATGATAACTATGAGGGATTATCCTCAGTTTCCCGAGGTTATACCTCACCTGGGGGTAGATTATCCGCGTGTTACTGAGCGGTACGCCGGGGTCTTGCGACCCCTAGACTCGCATGGCTTAGTCGAAACCTGATAGCAGTGGCCGCCGGCAGGATCAACCGGAGTTAATTCCTGTCAAAGCGATTATTTTAAAATTGAAATTGGCGAGCCACAGTTTGCACCTTTTCACGTGTCAGAAGTGAGCTTGTATTCTCACAACTCCATATTTCCCAACCTTGGAATGTTCTGGATCATTTAGGTCATTCGACCGTGGTCACCAGAGTGCCTTGTTAGTTGGTTTTATTTCATGTTGCATCGCACAATTAGTGCGTAATGTCCTCAATGGCAGGTCGATATATAACTCTTTCGTACTTTTGGTGTTGTCAACTTCCTGATGATGAGTAACTACTGTATTAGAATGAAGTCCTTCCCACTCCATCTTTCGTTTCGATCGTGTGCTTGAAGAGCCGTGACTCTATGGATAACTGCCGTCGTACTTTATTTAAAGTATTCTTGACCTGAGGGTTCACATTATATGTAGATACAGTTTTTTATACTAACAAAGTTGAGGGAGTTCCCCATTATGACATCATATCTATAAAAGCTACTGAGATCGTAAAGAATGTGTTCAACCATCTAAAATTGGCAGATATCTGAGTTCTCCTTGAAACAATATTTAATAATATGAAATTCGTAATTTGACATCTTTCACATTAATTTTTAGCCTTGATCTTACCATACTGAATCAAAATAGAATGGTTTGACCTCTTCCGCTATTAAGGAATTTTTCACATTCTAAGTCTGCAGCTCAAATGTCCTCTCTGTAAAATATCTTACTAGAAGATGAGAAAGGAATCAACTAAGCGGGAAGAAAAATATTTTGATACCTTTTTAGTACGAGCAAATTGCCAGGCAAAAACTCTACTCTACCAAAGCAGCGGCACCTTCAGGGGAAATATTTGTAAATCTGAGCTATTTTGCAACTTTCCTGATCGTTATGGGAATCACGTTGTTGTCAAATTCCAGTATTGCAATATCAACCGGATCGACCATAACAGATGGCACGTCTATGATAACGGGAGCGCCCATGGAAATCTGCAGCGCCCTTGCACCAATAATTCTAGCCTTTTCAAATTTAGTGAGAGTCATGAGGATCAAAGAAGTCTATGGTTAATTAATCGCTGTATAATAAATTTTTTATCATGCAGGCACTTCAAATCCGGATTACATTTTATCTGATATGACATTCAGTCTTCATGTTCCCCTTATAAAGGAAACCAGGCTTATCTGACCTCTGACCCGTTCTCCACCTTTTCGGATACGTAGACGTAATCCCCCATGACCTCCAGGTAGCCCTTCTTCCCGTCTATGGATGCTTCTACCCTGCAAGCTCCAGAAGAACATTCTGCTGCCATTGAGTAGGCATGCACCTCGTCTATGGATATGGTGCCCTTGCCGTTGTACGGGTAACCCCCAATAGTAACCCTGCTGCCCTCAGGCACTCCCTCAGGAACGGTAAGAACCTTGACGACCCTGCCGTTATCTGCAGCGAGAAGCATGCCGTTGGAATCCTGCCCCCTTATGCGTGCCTTTTTCAGGTTCCTGACAACGATTATCTTCCTCCCTGAAAGCTGCTCCTTATCGTAATGATCCCTTAGGCCGGATACTATCCCTGTTTCTGAATCCCCGAAAGATACCCTGATAAGGTAAAGCGTATCCGCGTTTGGGTGATCACTTACCTCCAACACCTTGCCTACCACAAGATCCATGCTGTTAGGGTTTGCGGCAGTCACGTCCAGTTTCCTGAATGGAGGCTCCCCCTTGACCGGCCTGAAAGATTGGACAGAGAAGATATTTTCCTCTCTGGCAGATGGTTCGATTCCCGGCAGCCCAAGCATCCTTCGTATCATCATGGAGGACGAGGGGGTGTAAGGATAAATCATGTCAGCCAGTATCTTCGCGACGCCAAGGCTGACGTACAGCTTCCTCATGCACCCTTCACCGTCAGATTTTATAAGTGCCCAGGGCTTTGACCTGTTGAAATAAGAATTGGCGTACTTCACAAGATCCAGCCATTCCTGAAGGCCTTTTTTAATCTGCGCATCTGATAATGCGGACTTCCATGCAAGGAATTTCTCCTTCGCAAAATCCATCATCGATCTGTCGTCCTCGTCGTAGTCACTGTTTACTGAAATTTCCTGGAAATGCGCAGCAGAAAACGAAACGATGCGGTTAATGAAGTTGCCGAACTTGTCTATGTACTCCGTGTTTACCCTGTCTACAAGCTCTTCCATGGAAAAGTTTGTATCACCTCCCTCCGGAAGGTTGCTTGCCATGTAATAGCGCACGTAGTCCTTCTGTGCCAGCTTCAGGATATCGTCCACGCTGAAGCCGATCCCCCTGCTCTTGGAGAACTTTTCCCCGCGGAACCTGAGGTACTCATTTGCAATTACTCTCGAGGGAAGGTTGAGCCCTTCCTTTCCCATCAGCATTGCAGGCCAAATGATGGTGTGAAACTCGATATTATCCTTTCCCATGAAATAGTAGGACGGGACTTCCCCATCCTGCCAGTATGCCTTCCATTCATCCGGGTTTGGAGTTCCACGAAAGTAAAGCTTCGCTGCTGATAGATACCCTATGAGCGCCTCAAACCACACATATATCCTCTTGTGGTCATAGCCCTCCAGAGGTATCCTGACCCCCCACTCTATGTCCCTTGTTATCGGCCTTTCCCTGAGACCGGATGAGATAAAGTTCCTGGTGAAGTTAACAACATTAGACCTCCAGTCTCTCTTTGCATCAATCCATTGCAGCAGCCTGTCCTGCAGGAGATCGAGGCGCAGGAAGAAATGATTGGTCTCCCTGAATTCAGGGACGTCTCCGCATATGGAGCAGATTGGGTTGATCAGGTCTTTTGCATCAAGCGTCTTTCCGCACTCGTCGCACTGATCACCCCGGGCATCCTTATAGCCGCAGTTGGGGCAGGTACCTGTGATGTACCTGTCCGGCATGAACCTGCCGCACCCTGGGCAGTATGGTGCTATCATGCTCCTCTCAACCAGATAACCCTTCCTTAGCAGTTCCAGGAAGAACTCAGACACTGTTTCAGAATGGATCTCCTCTGTCGTCCGGGAGAAGATGTCAAAGTTTATGTCCAGGCTCCTGAACGTGTTTAGATGGTCATTGTGGTAGAAATCAGCTATCTCCTTCGGCGATTTTCCCTCCTTGTCCGCCCTGATCGTTATCGGAGTTCCATATTCATCGCTACCGGACACGAAAAGGACTTCGTTTCCTGCCATCCTCTGGAACCTCACGAATATGTCTGCACCAAGGTAGGCGCCGGCGATGTGCCCCAGATGCAACGGACCACTTGCGTAAGGAAGTGCACAATTGACAAGTATTTTCATGAATGCTCTCCTGAGCAGAAATCTGTATATTATTTAACGTTTGCTCCTAAATATGGCCCCGGGATTCAACATAGAAATGCCGGTTACCCAGGATTATATTACAGGCCCGAATACATGCTGGCAGCGGTTGAATGCTATCCTGCAACGATTGTAAGCCTCTTCCGCACGAATTCCCTGTCAAGGTTTGAGAGGAAATAGCCGAGCCTTGGACCCCGTTCCTTGTCTATCAGTGCCCTGTAGAAAGCCCCGAAGCCTTCCTGTGGCTTTACTCCCTCAGCGGTTATAATCTCATACACGGCGTTGTGGATAGATTCCGGGTTCCATGGTATGCTATCCATCCCGTCAAGGAAGCTTCTCA
>JAJYUG010000067.1:0-2372 GCA_021792655.1 Thermoplasmata archaeon
GACAGATGGGGGCAGGGGAAGTTCGCATCTTGCGAGAATATTGCCAGAGGAAACGCCAGTCCCGAAGAAATAATGAGGTTGGCAGAGAAGGACTTTTACAGGATAAACGCGGTCTTGATGTCTTCAGGGTCGATTATACAGAACCATTCATCGCTCTCACTGATCGAGAAACTTTATGAATACAGGAAGAGGAACAGCGGCATATATTTTACTTCAGATACCGGTCCTTCCCTTGTCTTTATGTCCAGCGATCGATCAATGCTGAAAGAATTCTCCGAATACTCAGGCACGGAATTAGTGGAAGGCAGCATTATCACTGAATGGGATCGCACACCCTGTGCCGATCGGTTTTCCAGGGCGAGCCAGTATTTCGAATCCTAGACAATGAACGCGTGTCAGAGGATAAAGTGTTCTCTCTCCACATTTCTTTTGTCAACACCCAGGAGGGAAGTGCTTGCCTCGGGACCTCCATATAACCTTGCATTGCTGTGATCAAAATATACCGCAGCAGTATATCTTCCTATGGCATCCCCCTTCAGGATTCCGCTCCCGCTCGTTCCCGTGCTTATGACCATGTTAAGCTCCCTGAATATGAAAGGATTCATATCCGTGGTGCTGTATGAATAATAACCTGCCCAGCTAGAAGCAACCTTTGCCCTTGCAGTGGATGGAAAATAAGCAGAAAGTACCTGGGCCATGCTGTAGTTATAAAAATCAGGCTCAGGCTGAGGGTCTTCCGTGAAGGAAAAATCTCTTCCTATGTCATCGGCAAGCCCGATCCACATGGACCGTTCCTTTGGTGCCGGCCTAATGTATACTCCATGAGACGGCAGAATGGTGAACGGGAGTATGCCGTCCTGGTTAATGCCGGAATGCATCACGGTATCCTCTACTTCTTTTCCGGATAGGGAAAAAATCTGTCTTTTCTTCGGCCTGATGTGGCTGTCCACTCCGACGGGATCAAGGAGTCCGGTTGTCCAGACGTCGGTGGCGAGAATGTAGGTGTCCGCGTACAGAGTTCCCTTTGCAGTTTCCAGCGAAGCTATCTGTTTTTTCTGCCAGTTGAATGGCTCACCCGGGAAATTCAGAGGGTTTACGGGAGCAAGGTTGATCCTTTCCACTGTGGTGCTGAATGCGAATTCCACCCCCATCTTCTTTGATTCCTCGAAATAGAATTTTGCAATCAGGTCTGGCTCAATTATCCCGCAATTAAGCCCTAGCAGACCGGCATCTACGTCTGCAAGATCCATAAGAAGCTTTGCGTCCGGGTCAGGGTTCAGATTGATGTTGGGTATGTGTGATAATTCATCCCTTTCAAGTACCCTAACCTTGGTGCGCTTGGCGAATTCCTCAGCAACACCGGATCTTATCTGCTGGTCACTCATCAGGAAAAGGTAGCCGACAAAATCCATGCCTATGTCATAGCCAAGGTCCTGCTGGACGTGCTTATAAAAATTTATGGTTGATGAGGAAAGCTTGAAGTTGATTTCAGACGAGAACATATCGCGGAACCCGGCCGCGCTTTTGCCTGTATTTCCCTGTGCATACGAGGGTGCTTTCTCCACTACTAGAACCCTAAGATTCCGGCTCTCGTTCTTTATGTGAAAGGCAGTGCTAAGACCAATAATTCCTGCTCCCACTATGATAACGTCATACTTCTGATTTTCCACCATGGGGAATTCCGTCTGCTGATTAATATTCTTGTCTGCCCCACACCGCCGTCATTTCTCCATTTATGTTTTGTCCCTATATTCTTAAATATCCTTTTGCAAATATGGGGGCATGCAACATGGTGACGGAATAATTTTAAGAGTTGCCGAAGCTAATTCAACCGATCCTGGCATGTCAAGGGTCAGATTGGACGAGGATTCAAGAATAGCACTTGGAACCGAGATCGGCGACGTAGTCGAAATCGAAAAAGCTAAAAAAACCGTCGGCAGGGTTTACAGGGCCAGGCCAGAGGACGAAAACCGCGGGATGGTCAGGATTGATAGCGTAATGAGGAACAACTGTGGCGCATCAATCGGTGACAAAGTCAGGGTCAAGAAAGTTCACGCTGAGGAAGCCAAGAAGGTTACACTTGCACCAATTATCAGGAAAGACCAGCGCCTGAAGTTTGGCGAGGGAATAGACGAGTTCGTCCAGAAATCGCTGATGCGAAGGCCGATGATCGAGACGGATAACATCAGTGTTCCCGGCCTTACCCTGGCTGGCCACTCAGGCCTGCTATTCAAGGTAATCAAGACCATGCCGAGCAAGGTTCCCGTTGAGGTAGGGGAAACCACAAAAATAGAGATAAGGGAAGAACCCGCTTCCGAAGTTCTGGAGGATGTCTCCAGGATAAGCTACGAGGATATAGGAGGGCTTTCTGA